>CAIVSK010000046.1 GCA_903908495.1 Akkermansiaceae bacterium | reverse complement strand
TGGAAGCAGGGGTGACTGCGCCGGTTTTGGAGCGGGCAACTCGTTCTTCGCGCAGCAGCACGATTTGCTGCCTGCGCAGCACTGGCACGACTTGGCCGCCGGTGCCGTGGGCGGCGGGATGACCCCACCCGGCAACACCTGGGCCAACTGGAAGGCCAGCCCGAGGAACAAGGTGATGAAGGTCTTGAGGCTCACTATGCGGGTAAGAGTACGAAGCGGGGATGTTATTCCAACAAAATAAGCTTGCACGGCCTGCGGCGCGGACGCCGCAGCCACTTGCAGCGGGGCGGCGGGGTTACTTCACGGTCCAGGTGGAGTCGCCGTGGAGGAGTTGCTGCCAGGTGCCGGGGCCGCGCTTGGCCTTGGCTTGGTCGGTCTGCTCGTGGACGAGTGCCTCGTAGGTCGGCTTTTCGATCTTGCGGATGACGCCCATGGGGGTGGGGAAATCCGGCTGGCCCATGGTGGCGAGCAGGTGGGCGTAGAGCGGGTTGGCCTGCTCTGGTTGATGGATGAGGATTTCGCCGGGGGCGGCGGTGGCGGCATCGACGACTTCCGGGGTGAGTCCGTTGAGGCGGATGCCCTTGGACTTGTCCTTGCCGAAGAGCAGCGGTTTGCCGGCTTCGAGGAACAGGAGTTGTTCGTCGCGGCTTTCCTTGCCGTACACCGAGTCCCAGGTGGCATCATTGAAAATCACGCAGTTTTGGAAAATTTCCACGAAGGAAATCCCCTTGTGCTCGTGGGCGGCCTTGAAGGTCTCGACCATGTGCTTGGGGTTGTTATCGACGGTGCGGGCGACAAATGTGGCCTCCGCACCCAGCGCGAAGAGCACCGGGTTGAGCGGGTTTTCGAGCGAACCGGTGGGCGAGGTCTTGGTGCGGGTGCCCAGCGGCGAGGTGGGGCTGTACTGGCCTTTGGTCAGGCCGTAGATGCGGTTGTTGAACAACAGCACGGTGACGTCGAGGTTGCGCCGCAGCAAATGCAGCAAGTGATTGCCGCCGATGCTCAGGCCGTCGCCATCGCCGGTGATGATCCAGACCGAGAGCTCGGGATTGGCGACCTTCACCCCGGTGGCGACGCTGGGAGCGCGGCCGTGGATGGTGTGGAAGCCATAGGTGTTCATGTAGAACGGGAAGCGGCTGGAGCATCCGATGCCGCTGATGATGGCGAAATTTTCGCGTGGCACGCCGAGTTCGGGGAACGTGCGCTGGAGCGAGTTGAGGATGGCGTAATCGCCGCAGCCTGGGCACCAGCGGACTTCATTGGGCGGGACGAAGTCCTTGCGGGTGAGTTCCGGGGCAGCGGGAATGGATGGGAGTGCGGTGGCCATGGGATTAGTCGTTGAGGAGTTCGAGGATTTGCTCGCGGATTTCGCTCACCTTGAATGGCCGTCCCATGATCTTGGTCATGGAAGTGGCCTCAACCAGATAGGTGGCACGCAAAATCTGGATGAGTTGGCCGTTGTTGAGTTCGGGCACCAGCACATGATCGAAGCCTTCGATGAGCGGTCCCAAGTCCAATGGCAGTGGATTGAGATGGCGCAGGTTGGTGCTGCTCACCTCGTGGCCTTCGGCGCGCAGCGCGGCGACGGCGGAGGTGATCGCGCCGTGGGTGCCGCCCCAGCCGACCACCAGGACTTTGCCGGTGGGGGCACCGAGGACTTCCAGCGGTGCCAGGGTTTTTGCGATGCCGGCCACCTTGGCGGCGCGCAGGCCGGTCATGATGCTGTGGTTTTCCGGATCATAGCTGATGGCACCATTCTCGTTTTTCTCGATGCCGCCGATGCGATGTTCGAGGCCGGGTTGGCCGGGGATTGCCTGGGTGCGGGCGAGGGATTCCGGGTTGCGGGCAAAGGCGACGTACGGTTTTGTCTCGTCGGCAAAGGGCCGCGAAATGTCCGGCAAGGTCGACTCGTCCGGCACGTTCCATGGCTCCGAGCCGTTGGCCAGATAGCCGTCGGTGAGCAGAATCACCGGCGTGCTGAAGGCAATGGCGATGCGTGCGGCCTCGAAGGCGGCGGCAAAGCAATCCGACGGCGAATTGGCGGCGACGACCGGCAGCGGACTTTCGCCGTGGCGCCCGTACAGCGCTTGGAACAGGTCGGATTGCTCGGTCTTGGTCGGCAGGCCGGTGCTGGGTCCGCCGCGTTGGACGTTGACGATGACCAGCGGCAATTCGGTGGTGATGGCCAGACCGATAAACTCGGCCTTGAGGCACATGCCGGGGCCGCTGGTGGCGGTGGCACCGAGCTTGCCGGCATAACTGGCGCCGAGGGCGACGCCGATGGCGGCGATTTCATCTTCGGCTTGGACGGTGATGACGCCGAAATTCCTATAGCCGGCGAGGGTTTCGAGGATTGCGGTGGCCGGGGTGATCGGGTAGCCCGAGAAAAACAGGTCGCGCCCCGCTCGCTGCGACGCTGCCACGAGGCCGAGTGCGGTGGCTTCATTGCCGGAAATCTTCCGATAGATGCCGGGGGCCACGTCGGCACGCGCGACGGCGTAGCGGTTACGGGTCAGTTCAGAGGTCTCCCCAAGGTAATAACCGGCCTTGAGCACCCGGATGTTGGCATCGGCGAGCGCGGGCAATTTCTTCGCCCATTTGCTATTGATATATTCAATGGTAGGCTCGATCGGCCGCGTGTAGACCCAGTACATGAGGCCCAGTGCGAAGAAGTTTTTGCAGCGCAGTTTTTCGCGGTTGGTCAGCGTGCTGTCCTTGAGCGACTCGAGCGCCAGGCCGGTGATATCGAGGGCCACGAGCTTGTATTTTTCGCCGAGGCTCGGGTCGTCGAGCGGGTTGGTGGCGTAGCCGGCCATCTTGAGATTGTCCGGGGTGAAGGCGGCGGAATTGACCACCAGCAGGCCGCCAAGCGCGAGATCGGACAGATGGACGGCGAGGGCGGCGGGGTTCATGGCCACCAGTGCGTCGGGCTCATCGCCGGGGGTGAGCACCTTGTTGCTGCCGAAGTGGACTTGGAAGGCGGAAACGCCGCCGATGGTGCCGACTGGGGCGCGAATCTCCGCGGGGAAGTCAGGAAAGGTGGCGATTGAGTTGGGAACGGTGACGCTGGTATCGGTAAAGCGCTCGCCAACGATTTGCATGCCGTCGCCGGAATCTCCAGCGAATCGGACGACCACTGATTTCATCTCGCGAAAGCCGGGGGTGGAGTCGGACATAAGGGTGTATATTTCTTGCTCGGGAGGGGGAAAGTGGTTGGGTATCGCGGCGATGTCAATCATGGCCGAGGGTTTGCGCGAGTTTTTTTTCAGGGTTGCCGGGCGCGGTGAATCGGGCTTGGCTGCGGCGTGCGAATTTCCCCCCATCTGCTCAAGGACTGGCTGCCACCGCTTATCTGGATGTTGGTGATATTCTCTGCGTCGGGCGATGTGGCCTCGACCCGGCATTCCGCCGGATTGTTTGCGCCGCTGGTGCATTGGCTGTTGCCGCAATTGAGCCCGCAGCGCATCGAGGAATTGCATTACCTCTTCCGCAAATGCTGCCATTTGTCGGAATTCGCCGTGCTCGCCCTGCTGCTGTGGCGGGCCATCCGCCACTCGCACACCCCTGCGCAACCCGGTTGGCTCTGGTCGCAGGCCGGGCTCGCCTTGGGCGGGGTGTTGCTCTACGCGGCCAGCGACGAATTCCATCAAACTTTTGTGCCCGGACGGACTGGACAGGTGTCCGATGTGATCGTTGACCTCGGCGGCGGGGCCATCGGCCTGGGCCTGCTGTGGCTGGGCGGCAAGCTCGCCAAACATTGGTAGCCCCCCCCCAGATGGGGCTTGACGCAGGCGGCGGCGCCGGGCAAGCTTGCGGTGTGGCACGGGGTGGCGTTAGATTCGCACCTGTTTTCTGATGCATCACCCCGGCAATGATGCGGCGGTCCCGTCGAACCCTCATGAAACGACACTCCTACCTACTCTGCAGTGTGCTGGCGGTCATCCTGTTAGCCTCGTGCGGTGGCAAAGATCCCCTGCTGGTCAAAAAGGCCGCCGAGCAACAGACGGAAATCACCCGCTTGCGCGCCGAACTCGTGGTGCTGGACGAACAGTTCAGAAACCTGCCGCAAGACCGCAGCACCGAACTGGCCACAGCGCACCGGTCCGCTGAAACGCAGGACGCGGAAATCGTCATACTGGAGGCGCAGCTCGCCAAGCTGCAGGCCCGCAAGGCCCAACTCGCCAAAGAATACGATGAATACAAACGCAAGTATGTCATCCGCTGAAAACCCGCGCACCTAACCCATAAAAGCATGTCATTTTCAGATTTGATGTCGAGCGGGCGGGGGCCGGGGGTCATTGGAATGCTCCTGGCGCTGGTGGTGCTGGCCGGTTTCGGGCTGTTGTTTCTGGTGGCCTTCGATGAGGGGATGCAGGGCAAGGGCAAGCCCCTGGCGACGACCATCGCGGAGCAGGCTAAAGAGATCGAGGACGTGCAGGCGAAGGTGGAAAGCATGACCAAACGGCTGGAGGTGGTGCCCGGATTGGGGCGGATCGCCGCCGAACTGGCAGCCGTGAGCGACGAAAACCAAGTTAGGGCCGAGCGCTTGAAACAGGTGGGCATGGCGTTGGGCGCGATTGACGAGCAGATCGCCACGCTGGCGGAGGAGTGGGAGAATTACAAGACCGCCTACCGCACCGCGATCCGCGACAAGGCCAAGGGCCTCAAGATGGACGAGTTGAAGACCCGCGATGGCAAGGTGTACACCAAGGTGAGCGTCAACAAGGTGACCGCGCAGGCGATGCATGTGCAACACGCCGACGGCATCAGCGCCATCCCGTATGAGGTGTTGCCCGCCGAAATGCAGGATCTCTATCAGTTTGACCCGCAGGAAAAGAACAAGCTGCTCGCCGCGGAACGCAAGGCCACCCAGGAGCATGTGGGCGCGGTGGAGGGCAGTGTAAAGCAGGCCAAGGATCAAGCCGAGCAACAGCGCCTGGCCAAGGCCGGGGCTGACAAGTTGCAACGGGTCCAGGACATCGCCGCTCTCAGGAAACACATCCTCACCCTCACGCGGGACATCACCGCCCAGCAACAGGCGATCCGCTTGGAAAAGCAAAAGTCGCTGAGTCATGCCCCGGCGATGGAAATCCGGCTCAGGGAAATGAATGCCGAGTTGAGCGGGCTCAACGCCAAGCTCGCCCAATTGGAGGCCCAGAACTAGCGAGTCCAGCGCAGCACCATGCTATCCGCCGACGAGCATCCCGGAATCATCACTTTCTTGCTAGGCATGATTGTGGTGGTGATGGTCGGGCTGGGCTTGGCGTCACTCATCGAGCGGCGCTTCCGATTTTCCAGCAGCCAAGCCGAGTTGGAGTCGCTCGTCGATCAGGATGCCAAAACCCTCGATGAATTGCGCGGGCGGCACTCGGCGCGCTCACGCCAGGTGGCGGCCGTGCTGCCGCATCGGCTGGATGTCGGCGAGAGCCATGCCGCCCTGCTCCAACGCCTCGAGCAAGGTGCCGCGGTGCAGGCTAATTTGGCGGCCGAGCGCGCGGACTTGGAGTCCGAGGTGGCCGCCATGGAGGAGGAATTTGCCCGCTACCGGGCCGACTATCGACGCGGCATTTGGGCGGCGGCGGTCGGCGAGCACATCCCGCTGCTGCGAGCCAATGGCGGGCGCGAATACCGCGACGCGACCATCACGCGGGTCACGGAAGTGGGATTGGAGGTGAAATATGCCGATGGCATGGCGCGCATCGAGGCCCCGGCGTTGGGGCCGGAGTGGCAGCAACGCATGCAGTGGAACGATGAGGAACGCCGCGCGCTACTCGCCGAAGAGCGCCGCGCCAGCGCCGCCGCCGCCAAGCCCGCCCCTCCGCCGCCAGCCACGCCGCCGGCCGAGGTCAATGCGGCCCTGCGGGCTCGAGTCACCCTCGCTCGCGCCAAGGTCGCCGCGCTCAGGCGGGAGTTGGCGACGGCCACCAGCAACCAGTACAGGGGCGGCAAGCGTTCGGTGCCGGGTAGTCTCGAGACCTGGGACGCGCAGGCGCGGCGCCTGACCGCTGAATTGGAACAGGCCGAACTCGAATACGAGCAAGCCAAGGCGCGCTTGCGGGCGATGGCCCCGGGGGATATCTTGCTCCAACAGGGAAGCAACGGATTGCGGGCTGCGGAGGATTCGTTGATTTCGGCCAATTGAGGGTTGCCCTCGGCGGCCGGATGGTGTGCACTTCCTCCATGCGTTACGAACCAATCGATCCCGCGTTTTTCTGCCGCAATCGCCAGCGCCTGCGCGGCTTGCTCAAACCTAACAGCATTGTGATTCTCCGCGCCAATGACATCCTGCCGACCAATGCGGATGGCGCCATGGCGTTCAAACAAAACAGCGACTTGTTCTATCTAACCGGTGTGGACCAGGAGGACACGGTGCTGGTGATGATGCCCGATGCGGTCGACCCGAAAGACCGCGAATTGCTCTTCGTCAAGGAGACCAGCGAGCTGATCGCCATTTGGGAGGGCGACAAGCTGACCAAGGATGGGGCCAGCGCGGCCAGCGGCATCGGGCGGATCGAGTGGAGCGCCAGCTTTGACGGGTGGCTGCACCGGCTGGTGCCGCAGGCGGACCATATCTATCTATTGACCAACGAGCACCTGCGCGCCAGCGTGGTGGTGGAGACGGCCAACGCGCGCTTCATCAAGGATTGCCAGCGCCGCTATCCGTTGCACAGCTACGGGCGGCTGGCCCAGCTGATGAACCGGCTGCGCATCACCAAGGATCCGGTGGAAATCGCCCGCATGCAAAAGGCCTGCGATATCACCGAGGCCGGCTTCCGCCGCGTGCTCGGCTTCATCAAGCCCGGGGTCGGCGAGTGGGAAATCGAGGCCGAGTTGGTGCATGAATTCATCCGCCGCGGCTCGCGCGGCTTTGCCTACGGCCCGATCATCGGCTCGGGCAAGAGCGCCTGCGTGCTGCATTACGTGGAAAACGACAACATCTGCCGCGACGGCGAAATGGTCCTCATGGATGTGGCCGCAGAGTACGCCGGATGGAACTCCGACCTAACCCGCACCGTGCCCGTCAACGGCCGCTTCACCCCGCGCCAACGCCAGGTGTATGACGCGGTGTTGCGGGTCCTGCGCGGTGCCAACGCCATCCTGCGCCCCGGCATCCGCCCCCTCGAGTACCAACAACAAACCGTCGAATTGATGGAACGCGAGCTCATCGGCCTCGGTCTGATCGATGCCAAGGCCGCCAAAGAGCAGGGACCTGACAAGCCGCTGGTGAAGAAATACTTCATGCATGGCACATCCCACCACCTCGGCCTCGACGTTCATGACGTGTTTCCGCCACACGAGCCGTTTGCCGAAGGCATGGTCTTCACCATCGAGCCGGGTATCTACATCCGCGAGGAAGGGCTCGCCGTGCGCCTCGAAAATGATGTGCTCATCGGCACCGACTCGAACTTCGATTTGATGGGCAACATCCCTATCGAGGCCGATGAAATCGAGGCCCTCATGGCCGGATGATAATATTAATCCAATAAAACGATGGATTCTCACCCGACCGGAATCGTGCTTGGATCGGGCCTCGGTCTGCTGGCCGAGGCGGTGGAAGTCCATCGCGAAGTGGCATTTGCCGATGCCGGGTTGCCCGTCTCCACGGTGCCCGGGCATGCCGGGCGCTTTGTGTTTGGCACTCTCGGCGGCGCGGCTGTGGTGCTGATGCTGGGGCGGGTGCACCTCTACGAAGGCCACTCGCCGCAACAGGTGACCGCCGGCGTGCGCTGGCTCGCGGCTCAGGGCGTGCGCAACCTCATCCTAACCAATGCGGCCGGCTCGCTCAACCCGCACTTCGCCCCCGGCAGCTGGATGTTGCTGGCCGATCACCTCAACCTGACCGCCGCCTCGCCTCTGTCAGGCGGGGTGTTCACCGATCTAAGCGCCGCGTACGACCCCCGCTGGCACGCGGCCTTGCGTGCCGCCGCGGCGGCCCAAGGCATGCCCTTGCACGAAGGGGTGTATGCCGGCTTGCGCGGCCCGCAGTATGAAACCCCGGCGGAAATCCGCATGCTGCGCACGTTGGGGGCCGATGCCGTGGGCATGAGCACGGTGTTGGAGACGATCCAGGCCCGCGCCCTCGGCCTGCGGGTGGCGGCCTTTTCCTGCCTGACCAATTGGGCGGCGGGCATCGCCCCGGCCGCGCTGGATCATCATGAGGTGCTCGCCGTCGGCCAACAATCCGCCGACGCGCTGCTGCGCTTGCTCAGCGGCAGCGGCGGCCTGGCCGCGCCGGACGAGCTGTGAGCCTCGTCAGGCATGCGCTTGCATGGCAGCAACTGTGACCGCCGATAGCCGATGACCGGGCTGGAGCGGCGGCCTGGCCGCGAATGAGATGAATGTAGCGGCGGTCTGTGACCGTCGCCGCGAATGAAATGACGATTGTCGGCTGTGGATTCATCGGCGGTTCATTGTCTGCGGCGGTCACAGACGCGCCGCTACAATCCCCCCCCCTGCGGGCCTCACAACATCCCGCGGGCAGCTAGATTATTGAGGCGGTGGGCGATATCGGCGAGGCCGTCGGCGACCACTTGGTTGTAGCTGCGGCCGTCGCGGGTATCGATGCCGTGGCCCGGATCGAGCTTGCGGAGCGCTTCGAGCGCGGGGTCTGTGTGGTCGAAGACTTCGACGAAGACCTGGCGCAACTCGCCGGTTTGCGCCACGGCGGTGAGCAGTGCGCCGATCCAACCGTCGTCGGTGGACAAGCACCCGCGGGTGGTCTTGGCGGAGGCGTGGAAGATGCCGAGTTCGCCGGCCGCGGCGATGCGGGCGACGAGTGCGACGTTTTCCGCAAGGGGCACGCCCGAATCCCCGCAATGGGCGGCATCGACCAGAAGTTTGAAGAACTTGGCGCCGAGGGCTTTGTTAGCCGCGCTGACAAACGCCCAGCCGCGCTCCAGATTGGTGAAGGTCTTGAATTCTCCGGGGCGGAGGTATTCGATGTGCCAGTTGTCGACGCACGAGCCCGCCAGACCTGCTTCCTGATAGGCGCGGAGGTGGACTTTGACGTTTTGGGCGATGGCCGCCTCGAGTTCGGCACCGTCGCGGCGCGCTTCGGTGCTCATCCATTCCTCGATGGAGGTGGAGGAAACATTGCGGGCACCGTGGGCGATGGCCGCCTTGAGAGTAGGCACCAATTGCGCCACAACGGCATCCTCGTCCGCCGGATCCATCGGATTGACCCCGCCAACCATCAGGATGAAGTCCACTTCGAGGTCCAGCGCCTTGAGGCCGGCGACGAGTGCGTCGATCTCCGCCGCGTCGGTGCCGGGAAAAAACGACACTTGCACGCAAGAGAACTTCACCGGCGACATGGCGCAGAGTTCTTTGACTCCGGCGACCACCCGGATCTCGCCCGCGGCATCGCGCGGATATTTGCCGGACTCATCGGGGACCAGGCCGCCGACGAAACGAAGGTGGGTCGGCACCACGCCGAGCCGAATGTTGGGTAGAAGGGTGATTTTCACGCGGCCTGGAGCTTAGGTTGAAAATGCGCGGCGGGGAAGCGCGAAGTGCGACTATTTCGCGCCCAAACCGGCCCCGAAAAGCAGAAATTTGGCACACCGAGTATTTTTGCGTGCCCTTGCACGGAAAGTCGTCTAATTTTCGGCTGTTGATCTGATATTCTCACCATGCTCGCCGCCCCCTTCAACCGCGTCGCCAATTCTTCCGGCCCTCCCGCCGTGAATCAATCGCTTGCAGCCACGGGAAAGCGGTGCGGGTCCCGCCTCCATCGCCGCTACCGGGGATTTGCCTTGGTCATCACCTTGGCGCTGATGGTGCTGCTCACCTTGCTCGTTGTCGGCCTGCTCTCGCTCAGCTCGATCAGCCTGCGCGCCAGCCGCTTGGGGCAGGACCGGGCGGTCGCCCGCGCCAATGCCCGCCTCGGGCTGATGCTGGCATTGGGCCAGTTGCAGAAGGAACTTGGCGACGACCGCCGCATCACCGCGGACGCCTCGATTCTCAGGTCCGATACCAATCCCGCGGCCGTCGGCGTGTGGAACAGCTGGTCGCCGGACCTCGCCAGCAAGAACACGCCCGGTGCGAAGACCGTGGATTACAAGACGCCCAAGGGCCAGAAAGGGTTCCGCTCGTGGCTGGTCTCCGCCACCAATCCCGACACCCTCCGCATCCTCGACTGGCAGCGCCAAGCCCCCGCTGACAGCGCGGCCAGCTTGTTCACCAAGGCCGAGTCCGGCTTCGATCTGCTGGCCCCCACCGTCGCCCTGAAAGTTGGCGACACCCACGGCAAGATCGCCTGGGCCGTGACCCAGGAAAACACCAAGGCCCGCGTCAATATCGGCGCCGAGGACAAGGCACGCATCAGCCTGGACGACCGCCTGCAGTCGCCGTCACGCCCGTATCTCGCCCTTTCCACCCTGTTCAAGCAACCGCAGACCAACTGGCCGCGGCGCCCCGCCACCATCATCGACCTGGCCCAAACCGCACTCGACAAGGACTACGGCATCTCGATCAAAAACAGCGCCCTGGCCGCCAAGGATTTCACCGCAGATGCCTACAGCCTGTTGACCAATCCGGTCAAAGGCGGCTTCAAGACCGACCTGACCACCGGCTTTGACATGACCGACTCCGAGTTTTCGGCCGCCACCTGGGGCACGGTGAAAAACCCGTTCCGCGCCACCACGCCGTCGAGCTACCGCGGCCAGAAGCCGCTCTATCAACCGGTGGCCACCAATCCGCTGGTGCGGGTGCTCATGGACTTCGCGCCGGCCTCGGTCAATCACCGCTTCGCCGTCAACGGGGTGCCGACTTACGACACGCTGCGCGCCTACTACCGCACCTATCGGTACCTTTATGATTCCAACCAAGGTGGCACCACCGCGTTTGAGCGGCCGTATTCCCACATCGCCACCACCGAATTGGTGACCGACCGGCCCTGGGGCAAGAAGACCCATCCCTCGCTGGCGCCGGTGCTGGACCGGGTGAATCTGGTGCTCAGCGTTTACGCCAACCCGAGCGGCGAACTCGGCATTCTCGTCTCGCCAGTGGTCACCGTGTGGAATCCCTACAACGTCGATATCGAAACCGAGGGGCTGGTGGTCTATCCATGGATCGATTTCGCCTTGTTCTGGAACTACACCGTGCTCAAACAGGACGGCACCAGCGCCTCCTGGAACAGCTCGCTGTCGCGTGCCATCGGCGAGGGCTACCAAGGCGGCGGGCGCTCGTCGCGGCCTTATTTCTATCTCCAACTCACCCAGAATGGCACCGCGGTGGCCGGTGGCACCAAGACCATCACGCCAGCCATCCATCTGGCACCCGGCGAGGTGCGCGTCTTCTGCCTGGCCAAGACCGAGCGCCGCGACCTGGACATCTATGGCGGAGCGGCCGCCCGCACCTGGTTGATGAAGCCGGTGGGCAGCGCCACCGAACTCACCCAGGCGACCAAGGGCGGCATCGTTCTCAATCTGGCCAAAGGCATCTCTCCGTTCACCTACAAACTGCAAACCGGCGACCGCGTCGCCGCCGGGAGCGTCCAGTTCCAAAAAGACAACTACAACCACATCGTGTGCATGGCGGATTCGTGGCAGATCAAGAATCCGTCGGCCGAGCTGATGCCCGACAACCGAGCGGCCGACGGCGTGTTTCCCGCACTCACCGAGCAGCCGAACTTGTGCTTCTACGGTGAAGTCCACTCACTGCAGACCGCCGGCTCCAGCGGGGTGGCCCCCAGCTTCGGGTTTCCGGAATTCTCCCTCACCCAGATCTCTGACAAACCGCAGATGGTCGGCAGTTATCTGACCTATCACCGGGTGGCCATGACCGGCGGCCTGCCCAATGCCGACCTGATGTACACGGTCAACCCGCGCCAGCCGTTTGTGAACAACTACCTGAGCGGCGGCACCTTCCAAAGCGGCCCGCACTACGACACCACGTTGCTCGGCGGCACCTCGCTCGCCTCGCTGGCGATGGAAACCACCAGCGATGGCAAGAAGGCGTATTATGGGGCATCGCAATCGGTGGCCGGCGGCAAGACCAATCCCGCGTTCTTTGAGATTCCCCGCTCGCCAACCCTCTCGCTCGGCTCCTTCCAGCATTGTGATATCACAGCAACCGCCTTCGGTTGCGCCAGTCAGATCGGCAACTCGTGGGCCTCGCCCTACATGCCCATCAGCAGCATCACCTCCAAGCTCGACAGCACCACTCAAGGCGTGCCCATCACCCCGGCCGGTCTCGGCGTTTACGACGCTTCCTACCTGGCCAACGAAGCGCTCTTCGATGCCACCTATCTATCCGGTGCCGCGCCGGAATTCGGGTCCCGCAACACCGCCGCCGGCAGCACCGCCATCTGGACCGCCGACCAAATCCAGGAAACCCAATCCACCGAGCAGGTCCTCGCCACGTTTTTTGCCGATCCCGCCCTCCATCCGTTGCGCAACCCACGCATGGCCCCCTACCGCGGCGACCAGAGCCCGGCGATCCTCGCCACCCGCCTCAAGGGCCCCGCCAAATGCGTCGAACTGGCGGCCCACCTGATGGTCGAGGGCGGGTTCAACATCAACTCCACCAGCGAACCGGCCTGGACTGCGGTGCTCGCCAGCTTGCGCGGGGCCGCCCCCGCCGCGGCCGAGCGCACCCCCGCCTCACGCTTCCGCTACATCCTCACCGGCGACCCGGTCAAGATGAAGGAGAACGACCCGTGGTGCGGCTTCCGCTCGCTCAGCGATGTGGAGCTCAAGCTGCTGGCCAAAAATCTTGTCGAGGAGATCAAATTGCGCGGCCCGTTCCTTTCGCTCGGTGAATTTGTCAACCGCCGCGTCGTCACCGACCGGACGATGGGCTTGGCCGGTGCCATCCAAACCGCCATCGACAAGAGCAACCTCAACCGCAATTTCGCCTATTCTCCGTTCAGCCCGGACCAGTATCCCAACCCCGAAAACATCCCCAGCACCTACCGCAACACCGGCCCTAACACACCTGGCTGGCTCACCCAAGCGGACGTTCTCAACGGCCTCGCCCCATTCATCGCCCCGCGCTCGGACACCTTCATCGTCCGCGCCTTGGGCCAAGCCACCGATGCCGCCGGCAAGGTCACCGCCAGCGTCTATCTGGAGGCCGTGGTCCAGCGCGTGCCTGATTGGTTGGATCCAACCGATGACAACAGCACCGCCATCGCCGACCTGAAGTCCATCCCCAACAAGACCTTCGGCCGCCGCTTCAAACTCATTTCCGTGCGCGAAATCCGCCCCCCGCAAACCACAGTCGCGGCCTAACATCCTCACTGCGGTCGCTCAGCCCCTCCGTCACCGAACGATCCACCTCCGAACTTCCTCATGCGCCGTTTCCTTTTGCCCCTCTGTCTGTTCACCTGCCTGCTCATCTCGCCCCCCCTGCACGCCGCCGCACCGCGGGTATTGGCGTGGGATGACGCCACGGCCACCCGCAAACTCGCCTTGGTCAGCGGCACTTCTCCGATTGAAATCACCGGCATGCACCCGCTCAAGCGCACCAAGCCCATGCATCTGAGTGGCCCGGGGCCGTTTTTCATTCGCGCCCTGGACAAGGGGGCGGGGCCCGACGGCAAGCCAGTGCAAGATGTCTTCAGCATTGCCGAGTCCGTCGTGCAACCGCTGTTGGTCGTCATCCCCGATGCCAAGCAAGCCACCGGCATCCGCATTCTGGTGCTCGACGACAACCCGGTGGGCTTCCACTGGGGTGCCTATCGCTTTCTCAATGCCACGCCCAAGGAACTCGCCGTCAAGCTGGAGAACAAGGCTGTGCGCATCCCCATCGGCTGGAAACCGGTGGACCTCGACCTCGGCGGTGAAGCCCGCGGTTTTGGTGCCGCGGTGGCCCTTACCGAGGATCTCGCAAGCCCGCTCTACTCCGGCGTCTGGGAATATGACAAGAACGTCCGCACCTTGGTCATCATGGTGCCTGGCAGCGATCCGCGCCTCAGTCCGGTCCTGTTCAAAGCCATCCCCGAGGACAAGACCGCCATCGAGCAAGAACCGGTCCCGAAGCCCCGCGCGACATCCTGAGAGCCCCGCGCGACATCCTGAGAGCCCCGCGCGACATCCTGAGAGCCCGGCGTGACATCCTGAGAGCCCCGCGCGACATCCTGAGAGCCCCGCGAGCCCCGGAGGGGCGAGCTGAGGCGGCGTGGGTAGTCCGATTCAATCTGTGCAGGAAAGCAGGATGCTCGGGAGAGCACCGAGGACGGCCGCTGCCGCCGGGCTGCGCGGCTCCAGGTGATGGAGCCGCGCGCCGCGGGGAGGTCAGGGTGCTGGTGTCACGTCCAGGCGGACGAACAGCTGGGTTGGGCCGCTCGGCATGGTGTATACGACCGAGCTGCCATTATCGGCCACGCCGAGTGTCACGTCCGTCCAGGTGACGAGGTCCGGTGAGGTTTGTACGGCATAGGAACCACTAAACGACGCGCTCTTCGGCCAGGTGACCGTACCGCCGACCACTCCGGGGTTGGCGGTGAACGAACTGCCGCTGGCACCCATGAAGTAGGCGATGCCATTCATCACGCCGTCGCCGTTATAGTCTTGATCCGGGGTTTGCCCGGGGGCGTTGAGTGCGGCCCATGACGCGTAACTGACCGGCGGGGCCAGCACCTGGATTTTGCCGGGGCCGGTGATGCGGCCGCCGGAATTGGCCGAGTCATAGATGCCATTGGGTTGGGCGACTCCGGCGAGTTTCAGCGCGCCGACGACATCGGTGCCGACGTAATCGAGGTTCAGCACCCCGCTGGCACCGATGGAGACTGCCGAGCCATCCGCCAGGAAGGCCGAAGTCAGCGACAGGACACCGCCATTGACCGTGGTGGTTCCGCTGTAGGTGTTGGCTCCGGTCAAGGTCAGGGTGCCGCTGCCGGTCTTGGTGAGACCGATGGTGGACCCCGCCGCGCCGTCCAAATTGCCGGCTGCGGCGTTCATGTCGGCGATGATGCCGCTGAACGTGGTATCAGTGCCAAGCGCTCCGATGCTGAGCGTCTGGGTGGCGGCGGAGACATGCGATCCGATGTTGCCGGCACCGTCGAGTGAGCCGAGGTTGAACGTGTTGGCCGTCACTTCATTGAGTTGCAGGCCGCCATCCACCGTCCACGCGGCGGCAGCGCTGCCGGCGCCTGAGGTGATGCGCACATTCACTCCCGAGACGTACACCGAGCCGGTGAAGCCTGAGTTATCGCCCTCCAGACGCAGGCCGGCGCCGTCAAGGATCCCGGCCAAATCCACGTTGCCGCTGCCGCTGAGCGGGCCTGCCAGCACGAAGTCGGTGCCGGTGGCGGCCCGCACCTCGGTGCTGGTGCTGGTGGTGGTTTGGATCGCATTATAGAGCGTCTTGTTGCCGGAACTTGCCAGGTTGGTGAGCCTGCCACCGGCGAGGGTGAGAGTGCCCTTGCCGACGGCACTGCTGGTGATCGCGGCGACCGAGCCGACCGAGTCCAGGCCGATGACGAGAATGCCATCGCTGAGTCGGGTGCCGCCACCAAAGGTGCTGGCTCCGGACAGGGTCAGCGTGCCGGTGCCGATTTTGGTCAACAGCAGCGTCCCGGAGGTGTTTCGGATGACGCCGGCAAAGGTGCTGGTCTGGTCGTTGTCGCCCACGGTCAGGTCGTAGCCGCCGATGCCGGCCGTGTTGTCGATGATCGCGTTGGTACCCCCGCTCAGGCCATTGATCTGCGCGCTGTGCTCGTTGAGATCGAGGGTGGCCGTGTTGCTGTTGGCACTGGTGCCGAACACCACATTGCCGAAGCCCGCGCCTTCGGGCAGCGCGTTATCAATGCCCAACTTCAAGATCGGATTGGCCGCCACATTCGTCCAGTATCCCGGGCCGGCGGTACCGATGGTGGTGTTGCCTGTGTAACTGTTGACGGCCGTCAGTATGACCGCGCCGCCGTCCCAGTTGATCCCCAGACCGCCGCTGCCGGTAATGAGTCCGTTGACGGTGAGCGTGTCCGGTGCCCAGCCCGCTTGCAGGTAACCGCCGCCAGCCGCCAGGTCAATCACCCGGTTCGCATCGAGCACGGGGGAGGTGGCGTTGTTATAAAGCGCGCCACCGTTCAGCGTGACGTTGACTGCGGGCGCGGCCGGAATGGCACCCAACTGGGCGTCGGCGGCGATTTGCAGGCTGCCGCCATTGACCGTGGAGCCGCCGGTGTAGGTATTGGCACCGCTCAACGTGGTGAAACCAGTGCCGCTGAAGGTCAGGCCGCCGCTGGTATTGGCGGTAGGTGCCGTGCCGGTGACAGTCGCGGCGATGGTCGCGCCCCCTCCCGTCAGGGTGAAGGTCGGGGTGGCGGTGTAACCCACACCCGGATTGGTGATGGTAATGCCGGTGACCACGCCGCTCGCCGGATCCACCGTTGCCACCGCAGTTGCGCCGATGCCCGTGGTGTCGCTCACATCGGGCACGACTTTGACCATTGGCGCACCAATGTAACCCGCACCACCCGTGAAGGAATCGATGCCGTTGACGCCATTGCCGGAGCCGACGGTCGGGGCCAGCAGTGCATTACTGATGGTGATGGAGGTGGCGCTGTTATCGATCGTGCCGCCCGCGCCGTAGACAAAGACACCGTCCATGTTGGCGCTAACCATGAAATTGGCTCCCCGGTTGACGGCGGTTGCCTTCAAAGTGCCGCCGTGGAAGTTGAGCAGCGCCGTCGGGGCGGCATTGCCGACTGTCACCTCGTTGACCGTCAAGGTGCCGTTGGTCAGCAGGTTGGCAACCCCGACCGTGCCGGCGGTATTGGCACCTGCCAAATTGAGGCCCTTGCCAGCGGTGGCGGTGCTGGCACCGGTCACCGTGGCCGCTGCTGCGCCGCCGCCGACGTTGAACACAGAGGCAGCTCCACTCGTGGCGGCCCAGTTGAGGGATAGCGGGTTGGCTGCCGTCGCGCCGAATCTCACCGCACCGCCGGTCACATTCAACACCCCGGAACTCGTCGCGCCGCCGCGACCGACGGTGATCCAGCCATTGTCGGTGAACGTGCCGCCGGTTACATCCATCACCCCGGTCGTGTCCGCCAAGCTCGCGCCGATACCCGCCTCATTCACGGTCAGCGTGCCGTTGGAGAGTTGATAGTAACCCGTGCCGGATGCGGCGGAGCCGATCCGGAAGTTATCGATGCCGGCGGCCTGGGTCAGCACCACGGCCCCGCCCGTTTGATAGACAGCGCCGGCGACGCCATAGGAATCACCCACAAACAGATTGGCGCGGGTGATCGTGACGCTCGGCAAAATGTTGAGGATGCCTTTTCCGCCCAAAAATCCGACCGAAAAGGTATTGTTCACCGCGCTGGTGCCAAAGGTGCCGGCCAGCGTGAGCGTGCCGCCTCCATTGACAAAGAGCCCGCCAGTCATGCTGGAAGTGCCGGCCAGATCCAGCACGCCGGCATTCACCGCGGTATTGCCAGTATAGGTATTGGCTCCGCCAAGCGTGAGGGTGCCGCTGCCGGTCTTGGTCAGTCCGAACCCGATGCCGCTGACACCGCCGCCTGCGGCCAGCACGCTGGTGCCGCCGGTGGTCACCGTGCGACTGGCGGTCATGGTTACCGCGCCAGTGCCCAAGTCCAGATTATTGCTGCCGCCGAAGGCGATATTCGCATTCCAGGTTTGGGTGTTATTGGCGGCCAGGGTTTTGGCGGCGCCGCTGGTGTTGTCAATCGCGCCGCCATTGATGACCAAGGGACCCGTGCCAATGGCCGAATTGTTGTTGAGGTTGAGCGTGCCGCCATCGAGCGTTGTCCCACCACTGTAGGAGTTCGCATTGTTGATTGTCAGGCTTGCGCTGCCGCTTTTGGTCAATGACCCGGTGTTGATGCCGTTGGCACCGCTGAGCGAATAATTCAAGGTCGAATTGTTGAACACCGTGCTCGTCGGGCTGACCGAGGCATCGTTGATGGTCAAGTCCGTGATGCCCGTGGCCGTGTCATCGAAGAGCACCGTGTCGTTGGCCTGGAATTCCGTACCGGTCCCGGCGGTCTGCATTTTCCAGTTGAAGAGTCCCGCTTGGGAGGTTGTGGACCATACGCCGCCGACCAAGCCCGTCCACATCGGCGCGTCGCCCGCGATGCTCAGAGCCACGGCCGAGCCGGTATCAACCAGCGCGGCGCTTTGGCGGCCACCGAGCCCGGTGACGGTTGCCAAGGCAAAGCTGGCAAACCCGTTGCCGGCGATGCTGCCGCCGGTATAGCCGATCAATGGGTAAGTGCCCAGCGTCCAGAGGCCCGTCCCGGTGTTAGACACATGCACGGTGACGGTTCCCGCGGCATGGGTGGCCAGGGTGGTGGTGTCGATGTTGGTGCCGCTCACCCCGCTGTTGAACCCGAGGTTGACGGTGGCGGCGCCATTGAAGGTGAGCGCGCCGATGCTGAGCGTGCCGGTGCCCGTGCCGTTGCCCGCGGTGAGGATGTTGGCGGCGGAATTGCCGACGTTGAGCGTGTTGATCGCCCCGCCAAGACCGTCAACCGTGCCCTGCGTGAGGGTCACGATCGGTGAGACCGCCACCGAGCTGGTCTGGGAAAACTTGGCACCGCTGCCATTGATGGTGATGGCGCTGCTGCTATCGATCGAGCCGCTGCCACTCAAGGTCAGTCCGCCGCCGGTGATTGTGCTGGCACCGGTGTAGGTGCTGGTGCCCGAGAGCGTGGTGGTGCCGGTGCCCTGGAAGGTGATGCCGCCGCTGGTGTTGCCGGCGTTCAGGCTGATGGCACCGAGGCTGGCACCGCTGCCGGTGACGCCGGTGAGGGCGACACTCAGGCCGGTGGTGTCCGAATAGGTGCCCGGGTTGGTGACGACGATGCCGGTGACCGCGCCGGTGGCGGGATCAAGGGTGGCATAACCGGTGGCCGCGCTGCCGCTGCCACCGCTGAGGGTGCCGCCCGAGAAAATGACCTGTGGCGGGGTGATGTATCCGCTGCCGGCGCTGGCGACGGGCACCGCGCTGACGCCGGTGCCGGATGCCGCGAGGAACGGCTGGGCGATGGCGATGGCCTGGCCGTTGTTGTCGATGGTGGCGTTGCCGCTGTAGACGTTGACGGAGCCCAGATTGGCCAGGAACGCCGCGTTGGCGGCGTTGCCGGCTTTCAACGTGCCGTTGTTGAGATTGATGCTGGCGTTGGGGGATGTGCCATTGAGGAAACCGAGCGTCTGCAGCAGGCCGCCGCCGGTCAGATTCAAGGCGGTCACGTTGGCGCTGTTGCCGGTGAGGCCGTTGTAGTTCAGGCCCTGGTTCAATTTCACCCGCACACTCTGCGAGATGAACTGGCCGCCGCTGCCGATGGTGATTGCGGCCGTCTGGGCGGCACCGGTGCTGGTCCAGTTGGCCGACAGACCATTGAATGGGCCATCGGCGAGAGTTGCCGGGATGGTGAAAGTACTGGCGGAGATGTTCGTCACGCTGGCCTCCCCCGCCGCACCGCGGTTGGGCAGCAAGTAGTCACCACCACCCACCGAGCCGCCGACCATGTCGAACTGGCCAAAGGTACCGGCCCCGCCGCCGGAGCCGCCGGGATCGACTTCACCGCCTGCCGGCAGCGTGAGTGCGCCGCTGGTGAGCTTGTAATAACCGACCGCGCCGGCCAATTGACCGATGCGCAGGCCGTTGCTACCTGTGGTGATGTTTCCAGTCTGATACATCGCCGCTGGAGTCGCGCTGAGATTGCCGACCGACAGGCTGGCACCGGTGATGCTGCCGGTGAGTTGCGTGTTGCCCCCGGAGAGGAAGGTGGTGCCGGTGTGGGTGTTGGCACCGCTGAGAACCATGGTCCCCAATCCGGTCTTGGTGAGATTGAAGGCCCCGGTGATGGCCGCCGAAACGAGCAGATCAGTGGCGGCCGGGCCATCGGCGACGTTGAAGTTGGTCAGGCTGTCGCGCAGCGCGGCGCGCCCGGCGATGGTCGAAGTCGTGGGACTGGCCAGCACATTGACCGTGCTGGCTCCGCCAAACACCAGCAACTGGGTGGTGGAGTTGCTGCTGGTGCCGCTGTTGCTCTGGATCGTGCCGCCTTTCAGGTTGTAGGTAATGGCATATCCTTGGTCACCCACCACAATGTCACTGAACAGGCCGCCATTGACGTTCATCACGTTGACGTACGCACCGGCGGTGTAGCCCAAGGTGTTCGCATAGGCACCCGAGGCGACGACGGTGCCTGCGGAGTTGATGGTCAGAGTGCCACGAATCACGCCGGTCCCGCTGTTGGCGGCATAATGTTCCAGGCGCAAGGTGCCGCCGTTGACGGTGGTGCCGCCGGTGTAGGTGTTGTAGTTTTCCAGATACACCACGCCCGGACCATCCTTGACCAACTGCGAGGCCACCGCTCCATCCGCGATGACCGGCCAGATCGTCCAGTTGGTGGCTGCGCTATCGGGAACGTGCAAAAACAATTCGCCGGTGGCCAGGCCCGTGGTCAGCTTGCCCGTCCCGGTAAGATTGCCGGCACCGTTGTTAGTCATCCACCTGGCGATTCCATGCAGCATGAGTCCGCCGCTGTTGAGCGTCAGGGTTGCGCCGCTGGCGATGGAAAAGTCCGCCTGTTGATTGAGCGAGTTGATCGTGGTGCTGGCTGCAATGCTGGTATTGGCGGTATTCCTCCAGTTTTGTGCCGCGGATCCAGTGCCGGTCGCCGCTGCGCCCGATACCGTGGTGTAGCCGGCATAAGTGATGATTGTGCCGCTGCCGTTGTTGGCCACCCAATCCCCGTTGAGGTTGACCGCACCGCTGTTGTTATTGGTCGCCCAGCCGCCGAGGATCCCGTTGACGTTGGCCGCGCTGGTGGTGAGGGTGCCGGTAGTGCCGAAATCCACCGTGCCGCCCACGGCCTGGGTGATGGCACCGAGGGCGAGGGTATCGCCGGCCACCGCGCTGATGGCGGAGGCTCCGGCGTTGATGGCGGTGCTGGCAAACGTCTGCGTCGTGCCGCCACTGCGGGTATAGCTAAGCGTGCCGCCGCCGAGCGCGAGGGCGCTGGTGGAGCTGATCGATCCAGTGGCAGTGCCGCCACCCAGATTAAGAGTGCCGGCATTGAGAGTGGTGGCACCGGTGTAGGTGTTGGTGCCGGTGAGCACCCAGGTGCCTGCGCCGGATTTGGTAACCGCCACGGTGGTGGCGGTGCCGTTGCTGATCGCGCCGCTGACGGTGTTGGTGTTGGTGTTGGTTCCGCCCAAGGTCAGGATGGACGCGCCGGCGGTGCCACCGCTGATCGGGCCGCCCAAGCTGAGGGTGCCGGCACCTGCGCCGGAGCCGTTGGCGCTGC
This sequence comes from Akkermansiaceae bacterium, assembly GCA_903908495.1. GTDB lineage: Bacteria > Verrucomicrobiota > Verrucomicrobiia > Verrucomicrobiales > Akkermansiaceae > Luteolibacter. Next base: position 7,222 of record CAIVSK010000046.1, on the reverse strand, counting down.
TGTTGGTGAACGAGTAGGATCCGCCCGCGCCTTCCAGCACCAGCGGCGCGTTGAGGGTTTCCAGGGCGTTGGTTGCTGTGAGTGAACTGAGAATCTGGATGCTGCCGCCATTGCTGAGCAACAGCGAATTGCCGCCGGTACTGCCAACGAAGAAATTGCCGGCAGCGGTGCCGAAGCTGATACCGCCGAGGTTCTGAGTCGCGGAGTCAATGATGATGGGAGTGCCAACGCTGCCGACCGTACCCACGGCGCTGTTGAATGTGGCCACATCGGTGTTGGTCAGGATCGAGGTGTCGCCGGGCGCGGCGGCACCCACCCAGTTGCCGGTGTCGCTCCAGTTGGCGTTGCTGCCTGTATTGAGCCACGTCTGGCTGGCGGCCTGCGCGGATTGGATGGCAAGCCCCGCGACCGCGAGCCCGAGGCTCATGGTGATTTGGGACGGCAGGAAGGAGGATCGCTGGATACGGCTTTTTGGTTTCATGGTGGTATTTGGGTTGGATTTCTTGATGGTTTGAGAATGGCGGAGGGGACGAAGTTAGACTTAAGGAGTTGGCGTGACTTCCAAGCGGATGAACGATGAACTCGGATCACCGGCGGGAGGCAGCGTGTAAATGACCTGTGAGCCGGTATCATTGACGTCGCTGGCAGGTGCCGACGACCAGGTGACGAGGTCGGGTGAGGTTTGCACGGCGTAGCTGCCGATAAACGACGCGCTTTTCGGCCAAGTCACCGTGCCATTGACCACCCCTGGTGTGGCCGTGAACGACGAACCGGTTTGACCCATGAAGAATTCAACGCCATTGGCCACCCCATCAGAGTCGTAGTCTTGATCCGGGGATTGGCCGGGGGCGTTGAGCGCGGCCCAAGCCGCGTAGCCGCTCAGAGCCCCCACGTGGATGCTGCCGGCTCCGGTGATGAGACCGCCGGTGTTGGTGGAATCATAATAGCCATCTGCTTGGGCGACTCCGGCGAGGACCAAGCTGCCCACCGCATCGGTGCCGGCGTAATTGAGGTGCAAGACCCCGCCCGAATCAATAGATAAAGTTGATGCATCGTTTAAATAGGCGGAGTTGAGTGTCAGCGTGCCTTCGGTGACGGTGGTATTGCCGGTGTAGGTATTGGCACCGCTGAGGACCAGGGTTCCACCACCGGTTTTGGTGAGGCCACCCGCCCCGCCTTCGCTCAGATTGCGGTCGATGAGGGGCGCTGATATCGTTAGATCCGCTGCCGCGTCGCCGCTGGCGTTGGCCACGTTGAATTCGGTGTTGGTGTTGAGGTGGATGCCATTGAATGCGCCGTAGGTGGCGATGGTGGACGGGGATGTGCCGCCTGCCGTCACCACCGCGTTGCTGCTGAAGCTATAGGTTTGGTAACCGCTGACCGCGCCGCTGACGGAGCTGAGGGTGCCGCCATTCAAGATGACAGGCCCGAGGCGATTGAAGACTGCGCCGCCATTGGTCACGGTGCTGCCCGCGTTGATCACGAGCGTGGAGGCAATGGTCGAAGTGGCACTCCCCAAAGTGTCGCCGGAATTGAATTGCAGGGTCGATCCCCCGTTCGCGCTGATGCTGCGCGCCACTTGATTGTTCCCCAAGGCGCTGGTGGTCGGATTCAATACATTGTTGGACCGATTGGCGGTCAATTTGCTGCCGGCCGTCACTTCAATATTGCCGGCAAACGCGCTGGCACCAGTTAGGGTGGTGACTCCCGCGGGTGCTCCGGTGAACGTCAGGTTGCCGCTGGAGTTGGCGGTGCTGCTGATGGTGCCGGGGATTGCCCCGCTGCCACCGCCACCGGTCAGCGAGACGACCAGTCCGGTGGTCGAGGCATAGGTACCGGGGTTGGTGATGACGATGCCGGTGACGGCACCGCTGGCGGGATCGATGGTTGCATAGCCGGTGGCCGCGCTGCCGTTGCCGCCGGTGAGGGTGCCGCCGCTGAAGGTGACCTGCGGCGGCGTGATATAACCCGCTCCGGCCGTGAATGCCACCGCCACCACCCCGCTGCCGGATGCCGACGAAAACGCCTGGGCGATGGTGATGGCCTGGCCGTTGTTATCGATCGTGTTGCTGCCACTGACCGGTAGATAGATGTTGACGGATCCCAATCCTGCTAGAAACGCCGCGTTGGCGGCATTGCCTGCCCGCAGCGTGCCGCCGTTGAAATTGATGCTCACATTGGGCGAGGTGCCATTGAGAAAACCGAGCGTCTGCAGCAGGCCGCCGCTGCCGAGGTTCAAGGACGCCACGTTGGCGGCGTTGCCTGTGATGCCGGTAAACGACAACCCGACGTTTAATTTCACCCGGAGGGTGGGCGTGAGAAACTGGCCCGTGCCGCTGAGCGTGATGGCCGAGGTCTGGGCTGCACCGCCGGTATTGGTCCAGTTGATAGCAAGGCCATTGAAGTTGCCATCGGCCACCGCGCTGCTGCCGCCCGCGATTTGGACCGTGCCCCCCGCGATGTTCACCACGCTCGCCTCACCGGAAGCGCCCCGGTTGGGCAGGAAGTAGCTACCGTTGCCGTTGGTCGTTGGCAAGTTGACGGTGCCGCCACTCATGTCAAACTGGGCAAAGGTGCCGGCCCCGCCGTGGGCACCGCCGACATTGATTTCGCCGGCCAGATTGATGGTTCCGCCTGATAGATTGTAGTAACCCACGGATCCCACGGCGCTGGCGATGGCGAACGCCCCGCCGTTTGCGTTGTTACTGGTGACCGAGCTGTTACCTGATTGATACAGTGCGGCGGGCACGCCACTGGTGGTTCCAACCAGCACCTGATTGGTGGTGTCCGAGTTGACCACTGCGGTGGCAATCGACCCGCCGGTAATGAGCAGCTTGCCTGCGGTGACCGCGGTGGTGCCGCCATATGTATTGACCAGATTCATCACCGCAGTGCCCGCCCCGGATTTGGTGAATGAACCGGCGCCCTGGGTGAGCACCTGATCGATGGTAAAACTATTAGAGGCGCTGCTGATATCCAGGCCCACCGCCGTGTCGGCCCCGAACGACACCGCGTGGCCGAGCCCCGAGAGGCTGGTCAAGGCCGTGCCAGTGATCTGGAGCGTGCCGCCGTTGAAAACCAGATTGGCGCTGGCTGCGCCGAGGTTGGCGGCGCTGCCCGCACTCACGGTGCCCGCGCTGATGGTGGTGGCCCCGGTGTAGGTGTTGGTGCCGGACAGGGTCAGCGTGCCCGCGCCCGTCTTGCTGAGGCCAGCCGCGCCGCTGGCTAACAGATTGGCCGAAATGACCGCCGTGCCGGCCGTGTTGCTAACCGCATACGACGTGCCGGTGAGGCTGCCATTTTGCAGCGTGTCGCCGCTGGCCGCCGCGGCGGTGATGGCCACGGCAGCGACCGTGCGGCTCAAGCTGCCAAGGTCGAGTGAGCCGCCACCCAGGGTCAAGGCGGCGGTGGTGGCACCCAGCGTGCCGGCACCGCTCAAGGCGAGGGCACCCGCGCCGACGACGGTGGCACCGCTGTAGGTATTCACGCCCGAGAGGGTGAGCAGACCTGCACCTTGCTTGGTGAAGCCAAAGGGGCCGACCGTTTGACTGATGGCCCCGCTGATGGTGGCGCTGGTGGCGGTGATGCCGATATAGGAATTCCCCTTGAGGGTGACGCTGCCCGTTTGGGTCGCTCCATTTTCGAGGCGCAGCGCCCCGGCGTTGTCGCTATTGCCCACTCCGAACAATTGGATCGCGGCCGCATAGTTCAGGGCTTGGTTGAGATAGAGCGTGGTGCTTGCCTCCACCTTGATGGTCGCGCTGGCGGAGATGAGGCCTGCCTGGGTGGTGGTGAAACTGGTTTTGCTGGCCACGGATCCCGGGTTGAGATCCAGAGTGCCGGTGTAGCCGTTCATGTCGCCGGTGAATGACACTCCCGCGTTGCCGGTGAACACGGTGATCGCGCCGGCCCCGCTGATGGCATTGGCATAAGTGGCGTTGCCCGCGTTGAGCACGAGTGTGCCACCGCTGATGGTGGTGGCCCCTTGCAGCGCGCTGGCGGTGGTGTTGATTCTGAGAGTGCCGCCGGTGATGGTGGTGCCGCCGCTGTAGGTGTTCGCGCCGGAAAGGATCAGGGTTTTGGCGCTTGTGCTACCCGTGGCCTTCAACCCGGCACTGCCCGCGATGACCGCAGAGATGGTCGATGTGGTCGCGCTGAACGTAATCGTCGGCGTGGCCCCGGCCAGGGTGATGGTGCCACCGGTGAGCGTGTAGGCACCGGAACCCGGCGCATTGAAAGTGATGCCGCTGGCCGTCACGGTTGCCACCGTGACAGTGCCCGCAACCCCATTGGCCTTGCCGAAAACCGCGATGTCCGCACCGGTATTCGGCCAGATGACGTCGGTGGTGGCATTGCTCCATCTTGCGGTCGTGGTGTCCCAAGTGCCGGCACCATCCACGGGAGCGGCGGGATTCGTACCGGATGCATCCCACGTCAGAGTGGTGGCATGAACGGCGGGGGGCAATCCAACCAGCGAAAAACCCAGCATGCCGGCGCAAAATTTGACGCGGGAGCACATCCGGAACGAATGCTTGTGTCCTTTCATGGTGATGGCGCTGGCTTGGGTTGTTTCGGGGTTGGGTCCATCGACTGCCTGATGCAAGCCATGGGTACAAGTGGGCGTAGAAGCCGCTTGGCCCAAGAATAGGCCGTCCCAAACCACTTGCACACTACCCCAATTGGGTTACCGAGCCATTCCGGCCTCGGATCACGCTTGGCAAAATCCGCCGCGCAGCCGGGCCCCATTGAAAAGGGACCCATCCGTGGAGGGAACTGCGTCAATCGTTGATTTCATGGGCATCGCTGCGTCTCTGGAATTTGCTGGAGATGCACGGTTGTCACTGGTGCAACGGCTGCTTGTGTGCAATCCGTCCGGAATCCCCGCTTCCGTCACACTTCTGCCACACCACCGCCGCCGATCACCAGGCGGCGCGGCCACCCACGGACAGCAGGAGGCACTTGTCGTCCTTGCCGTGGCGGATGAGCAGCGTGCGGGCGGGATTCTTCACATTTCATCTGTCTCCTTGTACTAGTTCGGAAGTGAAGCGGATTCGACCGCGCCGCTCGGATTTGAGGATGATTTCCTGCGTTTCAGTCATGGCGTCTCAGACTATGACCGCTATGCACCAGCCCGCCACAAATACTAGATGGTGCTATGAACCACGCTTACCCGCAGCCTGCCGCGGGCCAAACAGAATTTCGTCAGCGAGTTCCTGGAAACCGTGCTGCAGGCTTCCTGAGCCGACCGGGGCCATTGCGCAGAATTTGAAGCGCCCTTACCCGCTTATGCCATCCGCCGGGCTCCGGGCGATGGAGAACCGGCAGGTAAACGCCATGCTCCAGCCACCCAGGCTAGCAGAAACAAATCTTAAAAAACAAGGACCGTCCCCAATCACGGACTGTAGCGCAGGCGACCACGCCGGCCGGCTTTCATTATGGTTTCATTCATAGCTGTCATAGATCGGCAAAATATGACGCCTATGATGTAGGCCTCCAGAATCTTCGCACGCCGCTATGGACCACGCATACACTTCAATAGTCTGCGATGAACTCTCCTGTGCCTTGATCCAGCTGGCGGGCAGCAGGGCTTCGAGTTCTTCGGGGCCGGGGTTGTGCATCAGCTTGTCGAAGACCCACTCAAAGTAGGCGAAGGGATCCATGCCGTGGCGGCGGACCTGCTCGACAAAGGTGTATGACGGCGCTACGCCAGCCGGTTTGCTCACCTCCATGAACATCCAGTTGTTTTGATTATGCAAACCTTGGCATAAAGCCAAGAATTCGCTGTTCTTCGGCAGGTTCGAGGCCGGCACAAACAATGCGTTGTTCCACTAAGAGCCTTCTTTTTGAAAAGACAAATACAAGGTCTTGCTTTTCGTCTTCCCTCCTACCGTCAGATATTCCAGTATGTGGTATTGGGTAACCTTTCGATTTTTGAGAAGATCTCGCCAATCTTGATCTGATGCATTGAGCCTTTGGGGTAATTTAGGCTCAACAGTAAAATAGTATACCACCAATCGTTCGCTATTCCTGTCAGTTCCCAATTTTATTGCTGTATATAACAAGGAGTTGTTTCCACCTCCTAGTTTAGATCCGCTAAAAACCCCACCTATATGAATCTGCTCAAACTTCACCTCTAGCGGAAAGGTCGTGGCCTTTCCTTCCTTGCTATCAAGCATATACCGAGTAAGTTTAGCCACGTCGGCTTCTGTCCCACGAAATGGAATATCCTCTGCAAGCGCCAAATAATCTGACGCAAAAACCGCAAACAATCCCAATATCAACGCTTTCATATCTCAGGGCCTTTCGATCTTACACATATAATAAGCAACAGGTTAGGTTCCTAATCGAAGATGAGCATGCTCACCGCATGGAAGTTCATGAGTTCAAAAACTAGCTCCGATATCAGTAATATTTTCTCCGCAGCGGCAATCCCAATGTACATCGATTTCAATAATAATGGTCGGCTCGCCTTCCGAGGCCAGATTTCCGTAATACGACGGCTCAATATATGTCGACGGTAATGGTCCAGACGGGGGATGGAGTATTCCAGCTGATACCCCAGTCCAAGGGAGCGGAAATTCTTCTATCACCCCAGTTCTTCCCTCAGAATAGTATCTGAGATCGCCCGTCACGATAAGAGAGCCTTTGGTTCCTGTGAGATCAAAAGAGTCCGATCTCCAGTGGTCTGTAAATCCGTGCTGGCCGTCATAATCGACGCCATCGTCGAATGGTCCCCAAGCTTCGTAGAAGTCTCGCCCATATGGACTCTTAACCTTCTTTCCGTTGGAATCCGTCGCATCCCATTTGTATCGGATATTTGAAATGACGTATCCTCTTCCAGTATGTTTCTTTTCGAGAGATATTTCCCAGGCGACGAGAAACGATCCACAATCCTCACCGGGGTTGATGTGGGACCTGGCCTTAAGGAGGCCAAGTTCATCGCCCCGATTAACCCCGTCATTCCCCACAAATCCATACAGGTTCAATCCGCCCACTTCTTCAATCGGATCACGTGATGGCCAATAGGGGATACCCGACGCGCTTTTCGTAGCCGTAGGGAGGATTTTCCGGCGCGGTTGTGCGGGCTGGCGGCGGTTTGCCGGGCGCTGTTTGTTAGACAACGGAAAAAAATCCCAGACGCGGTTTTTTCCGGTGAGATTGCGGCGCTCGGGCGCGGTCGCTATGCTGAAGTAAGCCATTTTCCAAGCGCAGTGATAGCGGC
>CAIVSK010000045.1 GCA_903908495.1 Akkermansiaceae bacterium | reverse complement strand
GGGACGGAAAATGATCTGCCATCGGGCTCGGAGTCGCTAGGCATTCGGCACCAATCGGAGCCCCATGGCGGCGGCCCGGCGTTTGAGTGCTGCCATGTCCCGGCACTTGCGCTGCTCTTCGAAGTGGGCGGCTCCTCGGTCAACCCACGCTTGCCCCTTGGTGAGAAGCCGGTAGACCAGGCAGGCCAGATAGCGCGCCATGGCCTTTATCGCCTTGAGGCCGCCCAGCCTCGCCCGCAACTGACGGGACTTGGCGCCGAGATAACTATTGCTGTTGAACAACGACTGGGCTGCCATTCGCAAAGCCAGGGCCACCCGGTTTTGCATCGGGCTGGACACGTGCTTAATCACCTTTCCCCCGCTCACGTCTCGCTTGGGCGAAAGGGTTAACCAGGAGCAGAAATGCGCTTCGCTCGGAAACGCGCTCAGATCCGCGCCCAGTTCGGCGAAGATCGTCTGCGCCGTCAGCACATTGATCCCGTCAATCGTCGTCAAATCCACGCCCGTCTTGCGCTGGAGTTCCACCGCCAAATCGAAGCTGGGGTAGTTCTTTGCCTTTCGTTTCGACTTGGCCTTGCGCCGCTTGCCCGCCGGCTCCTTCGGCTCAGCCACCGGTTCGGCGGCCGGCACCCCCTCACGATCCGGCAACGCCGCCATGTACCGCTGCAACTGCGCATCGCAGGCGGCGAGTTGCTTCTGGTGGAAATCAAAGGTTTCCAACGCTTGCTCCAACTCGAAGAGCACGTCGGATTGCCAGTGGCCTTCCAGGCTGCAGACGATCTCTTCCTCGCTGGCACGCACGCGCAGGTCCCGGAGCTTGGCCAATTGCCGCGGGTCCCGTTGCCCGCTCACGATGGCCCGAATGATCCTCAATCCAGTGACGCCGCTCACGTCGTTGATCGCGTTGGCCAAGTGCACGTTCATCTTCGTGAGCGCCTTCTGCATCTGTTGTACGGTCCGGCCCGCATCGCTCACTATCCGGTCCCGCAGCCGCCACACCGTCCGCACCGCTCGAATCTGCTCGGGCGGCCGGAACGAATTCCGCAGCCGCCCGTAGGTATGCAGCTTCCTCAACCACTGGCACTCCTGCACATCGCTCTTGCGCCCCGGCAGGTTCTTGGTGCCGCGCGCATTCACCAGCCAAACTTCAAACCCCGCTTGTTCCAACACGTCGTGTGCCGCTATCCAGTAGACCCCCGTGGACTGCATCACCACGGTCCGGATTTCACATTTCTTCAGCCATTCCGCCATCTGCAGCAGCGCGCCGGTCCAGGCGCCGAATTCCCGCACCGGCTCCGCATCCCGGTCCGCCGGCACCGCCACGAAATGACTCGCATTCCCAATATCGATTCCCGCCGCATCGCGATGCACGATCTCCAACCCCGGATCGTCCTTCGCCAACCGTTGGGCCAGTTCCTTGCGTTGCTTCCGATTCAACCTCCCGTCCTGCAACCGCTGGAAGGTGGACTTTTTGCGTTCCGCCATGGCATACTCTCTTTGCTTTTGGATTTGCCAGGCTCGGCTCGGTTGGCAACCACTTCACAGTCTCTCCGGCGGGGTCGAGCTTGGCCTTTTTCAGGACAACTCGCCACCAAGCAATGGATCGCCGCAACCGAGATCAGGCTTTGTGACGGGC
>CAIVSK010000044.1 GCA_903908495.1 Akkermansiaceae bacterium | reverse complement strand
GGCGGCGGCCGACGGCGGGCTCATCCCCGGCCGCAGATCCTTGAGGTAGGGCCGCTGCAGCACTTTGACTTCGTCCGGCGTGAGCGAATCGATGACCAGGGCGCGCCGGCTCGCGCTATTGAGGCGCTGGAGGTCGGTGTTGATGTCGATGTCGGAGCGCGGCGTCTGGTCCATGACCTGATCGACCATGACGATCTTTTCCGGCCGCTCGAACTGCATGGTCGCGCGGCTTTCATACATCGGCGTTTCCTGCATCTGGTAATAGCCCAGGGGCAGGGCGACGAGAAACGCCAGCGGCAGCGCAATCCACAGGCGTTCCCGGATGATGATGTAGTAGACGCGCGGGGTGCGGCGCTCGACGACATGTTCGTCCCGGCCGGCCGGCACGCCGGCAGGCGCCGGCGCGACGGCCGGCGGCGGGGACGGAGGAGGAGATTCCGGTATGTCGGGGGCTGCCACGATGGATCAGATGAGACGCTCGGGAACGTAGATGATATCACCCGGCTCAAGGAGCAGGGTGTCGTCAGCCGCCTTGTGGTCCTTGCCTTTGATCAGACTGTCCACGTCAACGGTGAAAACCTTCTTGGTGCCGTCCGGCAGCACGCGGCTGACGCTGACCGCGGAACCCTTGGCGATGTCGGTAAAGCCGCCGGCGCGAATGATGGCCTGGTACACCGTGAGCGTCGACTCGGTGGGCAGCGAGATGGGCCCGGGATTCTTCACCTGCCCGTCGACGGTGACCGTCCGCGGCGCATAATCCTCCACGGAGATCGTGACCTGCGGGTTGCGCAGAAAACGGCCATCGCGGTACGCGGTCTCGATGATCTTCTGGGCTTCGTTGACCGTGCAGCCGGCGACATGCACGTCACCGATGAGGTACAGGTTGACATTTCCCCGGGCGTCAATGCGGGAGATGGTCGAGAGGTCGGGTTCGCCGTACACCATGATGCGCAGGCGATCGGTGTTCGTGAGTTTGTAGATGAAGTTGATCTTGGTGTCGGCCCTGGGCTTGGCGTCGGTCGGGACCGGCGGTGTCTGGGCGGAGGCCGGGGCGGGCCCCAACAGGCCCAAGGCCAGCACGGAGACCGCAGCGGCAATTCGAGGAAAGCAAAAAATACGGTGCATGGCCGTCAATAGCGTGCAGACAGGGTGAAGGACGCAGTGTGTCGGGCGAAATTAGAGAAGGCGATATTAGAGTGATTGTCGGTGTAGGCGTAGGTAAGCGAGGCGGACAGCGCGGTCGTGAGTGTGAAAGTGAGGCCTGTATTCAATGACAGGGCCCGGTCCTCCCGGCCGTCACCCCGGGTGCCAAGAAAGTTGCTGATGGCATAGCCGGCGCCGGTGGTGAGCATAAACTTCAGACGGGAGGTTGGTTTCAAACTGGCCGACAGGTTGAAGGCGGTCGTGTCGATCGAGACGTCGGTGGCGGCGGTCGTGAAGTCCTTGGACGCCTGGCCGGTGATCGTCACCCGCTTGGTCATCGGCCAGGAGAGCGAAAGGCTGGTCGTAAGTGCCCCATAGCGTCCGCCCGTGTCGCCGCTTTCGTTGCGCCATTGATAGCCCGCGCTGATGCTGCCGCTCAGCTTGGGCAGGATGCCGCCGGTGGCGCCCAGAGTCAGGGCATGGTCCTGGGTGTGCGATCCGCCCTGGGCTTCGCCCAGCCGGATGCGATAACCGCCCATCAGGTCGAGCTTCGAGGTGTAGACATAAAACACATCGATCGCTTCCGAGTAGGTCAGGAGGTTGAAAAGCGCGTTGTTCTGCACGTAGTCGCGCAGGCTGAAGTCGCTCAGGCTAGTGAAATAGTAGCGGGCGTTGATCGGGTAGCGGAAATTGATGGACGAATCATAATTCCACGAAGTGGTGAAGAGATTGGTGGCGGTATCGCTGGTGCTTTCCCGCTGGGCCGAAAGGCTGGCCGTGCCGGTGAGCCGGCCTTGGTTCTTGGTCAACTCCAGGGTGAGGGACGGATTCGTGAAGTCCTGGCCGGAAAATTTCGTGAAGCGGGTCGAGGTGACGGAGAGCGAGGCATTGACGCCGATCAGGCCGGCCCGGCGCGTGTAATTGGCACCCAACGAGAGCGATTGGTCGTAGTCACCGGCGCCGCCGGAGTGCACAAAGAGATTTGAGTCGTAAGTGATGCCATATGTGGCACTGACGGTCACCCGGTCGTGTCCCTCATTGAAATCCAAGAGCGCGGCGGCGCGGGGCGCCATGGCGGCGACTACCACCATGAAGCAGAGAATGCGGCCGATGTGAGCAGGTGCGATCAACGGACCGGAAGGTGTGTCAACCTCCGGTACGGAGGGTGGAGGGACTCACGGTTAGCGGCACCGGCAGATTGACCGGGACGACCGGCTTCGCCTGGACCTCGGGAGTGTCGCTGCCCGCCGGAGTCACGGTTTCAAAGACCACGATTTTTTGCGCGCGTTCGGCTGCCGCGACTTGCAGGGCGAAGGCATTGAGGGCGCTTTGATCCAATGACGTCACCTGAATCGTTTCGGCCGCGAGCGGCCCCGGCGAGTTCGTCACGGTGGCCAGTTGCCCGGCTTGCAGAACCTGGCCCACACTGCCGGGGGGGGCGTTGAGCGGAGTCACGGTCGCATCACCTGACAGCATGGTGATCCTGGTGTCCTGATCCCGCACCTCGATTACCACCTCCTGGCTGCGGATCTTGATCGATGACTGGGGTGTCAGGTAGACCATGGACGAACCGGTTGCCAGGACGTTGGTCGTGACGATGACGGTGCCCTGAATGACATTCACGACGGTGTCGGAGATGGAGGGTTCGTTGGTGGCGGTATCGACTCCCTTGGGAAAGGGTTTCTGCACGAATTTGCGGACCTCCACGGTCGTATTCTCACTGATGAAGATGCTTGTGCCGTTGGAGTAAACCAGAACCACGGTGGCGCCGGGCGCGGTTTCGATCCGGGCGCCTTGGGCGGACAGCGAATCGCCTTTCTTCAATTTAATCAGCTTGCCGCCCTCGGTGAACGTCACCCCGCCGTTCACCTCTGCCACGTACACTTTGCCCAGTACATTCTCCTGTGCCAGGGCGGACAGAGCCACGGCGCAACATAGCGCGGTACCGAGAAGAAATCTGTCGGTTGTTTTCATGAGTCGCCTATAGCAGGTTGGCGGTTGTTTGGTGATGTTTATTACATGGGGTGAAGACCCCAATTTGAGGGGAAGGTACGGCGACTGCTATTCCACGACAAGATTAAGGATGCGCCCCGGCACATAAATGACTTTTTTTACAGTTTTTCCCTCGAGATAAGGCATGACGCGGGGATGTTTGTGGGCCAGAGCCACGGCATCCGTTTCCGTCAGATCGACGGGCACCAGTTGGTCGCCCCGGAACCTGCCGTTGACCTGGAAGACCAGCTTCACTTGTTCGGCCACCAGTTTTGCCGCGTCATAGGTGGGCCAGGGGGCGTGCAGAATGGAGGGTTTTTCGCCCAGCCGCGCCCACAACTCCTCGGCCAGGTGCGGCGCGAACGGCGCCAGCAGCTGCAGGAAAGTGAGCATCGTGCGCCGGCTGACCGTCGGGGTCTTCTGCAGCGCGTTCACGAAGATCATCATTTGTGAGATCGCGGTGTTGAAGCGCAGGGCCTCGATGTCTTCCCCGACCTTCCGGATCGTCTCGTGCAGGAGGCGCTCCAGCTCGGGCGCATCGGTGGCGGAGCTGGAGATCTTCGGATGCGGCCGTCCGTCCTCGCCGAGGCATTCGCGCCAGACTTTGTTGAGAAAACGGAACACGCCCTCGATGCCGCGTGGATTCCACGGCTTCATGGCTTCGAGCGGGCCGAGGAACATGAGATAGAGGCGCAGTGCATCCGTGCCGTACTCGTGGATGACGGCATCAGGATTGGCGACATTGCCCCGGCTCTTGGACATCTTCTCGCCATCCTCTCCGAGAATAATGCCTTGGTGGAACAGTTTCCGGAACGGCTCCGGCGGTGGCACCACGCCGAGGTCGTGGAGGAACAAGTGCCAGACACGCGCGAAGAGCAGGTGCAGCACGGCATGCTCCGC
>CAIVSK010000043.1 GCA_903908495.1 Akkermansiaceae bacterium | reverse complement strand
TGCACGAGCGCAGCGGCAATGTCCGCTCCGTGGACGACATCACCGACCAGGAGTTGCTCCGCGAGGTCATGAACACCGTCGGCAAACCCGGCCAACTCGGCGCCTCCATCCGTTGCGTCGTCTCCGTCTCCATGCTCACGGAAGGCTGGGACGCCAACACCGTCACTCACGTCCTCGGCATCCGCGCCTTCGGCACCCAGCTCCTGTGCGAGCAGGTCATCGGCCGCGCCCTGCGCCGCCAATCTTACGAGCTGAACGAAAAAGGCCTGTTCAATGTGGAATACGCCGACGTCTTCGGCATTCCCTTCGACTTTACCGCCAAGCCGGTCATCGCGCCGCCCCAGCCGCCGCGTGAAACCATCCAGGTCAAAGCCCTGCGCCCGGAACGCGACAACTTGGAAATCCGTTTCCCCCGCGTCGAAGGCTACCGCGTCGAATTGCCCGAGGAACGGCTCGAAGCCAGGTTCGATGCCGATTCCACCCTCGAACTCAGCCCCGAATTGGTTGGCCCCTCCGTCACCCAAAACTCCGGCATCATTGGAGCGACCGCCGACATGAGCCTGCAGCACCTCGGCGACATGCGGCCCTCCACGCTACTCTTTCACATTACCCAGCGTCTGCTCTACACCAAGTGGCGCGATCCCGGCGAGGAGCCCAAGATGCACCTCTTCGGCCAGCTCAAGCGCATTTCCAAGCAATGGCTGGACACCTGCCTCATCTGCAAGGGCAACACCTATCCCGCCCTGCTCATGTATCAGCAGTTGGGGGACATGGCCTGCAACAAGATCACCCACGGCATCACCGCCGCCTTTGAAGGCACCCGCCCCATCAAGGCCCTGCTGGATCCCTACAACCCCACCGGCTCCACCAAGCACGTCCGCTTCAACACCTCCAAGACCGACCGCTGGGGACACCAAGGGCCCGCCATCCAAGAACCACCTCAACTGGGTCATCCTCGACAGCGACTGGGAAGCCGAGTTCTGCCGCGTGGCGGAGGCCCACCCGCAGGTCCGCGCCTACGTCAAAAATCACAACCTCGGCCTCGAAGTCCCCTACCGCTACGGCTCCGAAACCCGCCGCTACCTGCCGGATTTCATCGTCCTTGTTGACGATGGCCACGGCCCGGACGATTTGCTGCACCTCATCGTCGAGATCAAAGGCTACCGCCGCGAGGATGCCAAGGAAAAGGCCGCCACTATGAAAACCCACTGGGTCCCCGGCGTGAACCACCTCGGCACCCACGGCCGCTGGGCCTTCGCCGAGCTCTGCGATGTCTATGAAATCGAGGCAGACTTCGCCGCCAAGGTGGAGAAGCAATTCCACCACATGATCGAGTCCGCAACTTCCGAACCACTTCCCGTCACCTCATGAAATCGGAAACCATCCACACCCTCACCAACACCTTCGAGGCACACGCCCAGCAAACCGATGGCGGCACCGAATACTGGCTCGCCCGCGACATCCAGCACCTGCTTGGCTATACGAAATGGGACAATTTCCTCAATGTCGTCTCCAAAGCCAAGACCGCCTGCGAAGTCTCCGGTCATCAGGTCCCGGACCATTTTGCCGACGTCGGGAAAATGGTCGATCTCGGCTCCGGCAGCCAGCGCGAGGTCGATGACATCATGCTCACCCGCTACGCCTGCTACCTCATCGCCCAGAATGGCGATCCGAAGAAGCAGGAAATCGCCTTTGCCCAAACCTACTTTGCCGTCCAGACCCGTCGGGCGGAACTCATCGAGCAGCGGCTTTTGGAGGCAGAACGGGTTTCCGCGCGGCGCAAACTCAGCGCCACGGAAAAGGATCTTTCCCAAGTCATCTACGAGCAGACCGGCGGTCACGAAGACTTCGCCTTCATTCGCAGCAAGGGCGATCAGGCGCTTTTCGGCAAGACCACACAGGCCATGAAAGCCCACTGGAAAGTACCGGATAACCGGCCCCTCGCCGACTTTGCCCCCACCATCATTCTCAAGGCCAAGGACTTCGCCACCGAGATCACCATCTTCAATGCCCGCGAGCACCGAATGGATTCCGGTGCCGAAATCTCCACCGAGCACATCACCAACAACCAGGCCGTCCGCAAAACTCTCATCGAGCGCGGTATCCGCCCCGAGTCCCTGCCAGCCGCCGAGGATGTGAAAAAAGTCGAACGCCGCCTCGCATCCGAAGATAAAAAATCCCTCAAGAAACCCGACTCACTCGATTCCTGAGCTCGCTGATGCTCGCTCGAAATTTCCTTCCCGGACCACTATGCACCACGCCGCTGAAAAAGAAAAAGGAGGCAATGCCCTCGGGACTCCCAATCCTCTACAGGACAGGTTTCCCTCGGCCGAGCCTCCGGGGGGAGAGAACTGATTTCCGCCCCGCGCAACAAAGAAAATCTCCACAACGAAAATCTCCGCCAATCTCACCGGGATTTTCTCCCTCGTCTCTACCACTGATCACTGACCACCGATCACCTCTCCCATTTCGGCTTTCCGCATTTCAACTCTCAGCGTTTCCCCTCCCCATGCCCGCCAAAAAACTGAGCATCTACCCAGCGGCCAAACAAGTCGCCACCCTCAATCACAGTGAGGCCAAGCGGAAGAACATCCCCACCGCCGAGCACCAATCGGTAGTCCGTGAGGACGAGGCCAGTGCGCGCACGTTGCGTTATCCCCGCAACACTGACCTCGATCCCCAGCTCGTCTGGCGCGGCAAGGATGAGCAGGACTGGAGCGATCTCGTCGTCAACGCCCCGCCGCTCTACATCCAGGAAAAGGTGCATCCCAAGGTGCTCATTGACGATTTGTTGGCGCAGACCAAGGCGGACAAAAAGGCGGACGACGACCAGTTCGACCTTTTCGCCGACTTCAACGGCATCCCCAAGGGAGCGGACAAGACCGACTTCTATCAGCACGACCAGAACTGGTCCAACCGCATGATCCTCGGCGATTCGCTCCAGGTCATGGCCAGCCTCGCCGAGCGCGAGGGCCTGCGCGGCAAGGTGCAATGCATCTACTTCGATCCGCCCTACGGCATCAAGTTCAACAGCAACTTCCAGTGGTCCACCACCAGTCGCGACGTGAAAGACGGCAAGACCGACCACATCACCCGCGAGCCCGAGCAGGTCAAAGCGTTCCGCGATACCTGGCGCGACGGCATCCACAGCTACCTCACTTACCTGCGAGACCGGCTCACCGTCGCCCGCGACCTCCTCACTGATTCCGGATCCATCTTCGTGCAGATCGGTGATGAAAATGTTCACCGCGTCCGGGCGGTGATGGAAGAGGTGTTCGGGGATGAAAACTTCATTGCCCAGATTGCGACAAAGACATCTGGTGGCTCAACTGGCGTCTATCTTTCCGGTGTCATTGACCATGTCTTGTGGTTTGCCAAAAACACAGAACTAACCAAGTATCGGTCACTGTTTGGAACAAAGAACCTCGGTGAAGATGGAGCTGACAAATATAGTCGCGTTCGACTTTCCAACCTCGAAGCACGAAGTCTCACTGCCGCGGAACGGGCGCTTGAAGCTGCCTTGCCAGAGGGTGCGCGGGTGTATCGTCAAGACAACATCACGAGCCAAAGCGTTGGCAGAGACAAAGGCGAAGGAGCGGCTTCTTGGTTCCCTGTTAAGATTGCAGGACAGGAGATTCGTCCGTCGATCAAAGTGCGCTGGAAGACTAACGAAATCGGAATGCAACGATTGCTTGCCGCATCGCGCGTAGAACTGACAAGCAACAGTCTATCCTACGTGCGTTATCTTGACGATTTCAGCGCAACTACGATCAACAATTCATGGACCGATATTGGTGGTATTCAAAGTAGAGCTGACCCAAAAGTTTATGTCGTCCAGACACCAACAACGTTGATTCAACGCTGTATGTTGATGGCAACCGACCCTGGCGACCTCGTGCTCGATCCGACCTGCGGTTCCGGCACCACCGCTATGGTCGCCGAGCAATGGGGCCGCCGCTGGATCACGATAGACACCTCACGCGTGGCCCTGGCACTCGCCCGTGCTCGAATCATGGGCGCACGCTATCCGTTTTACCTGCTCGCAGATTCCCGCGACGGCCAGGTCAAGGAAGCAGAAGTCACCCGCACCGCGCCGAGCTCGCAGCCGGTGCAGGGGAACATCCGCCACGGCTTCGTCTATGAGCGGGTGCCGCACATCACGCTCAAGTCCATTACCAACAACGCGGAGATTGATGTCATATGGGACCAGTGGGAAGCTCGGTTGGCACCGCTCAGAGGTCAGTTGTCAGAAGCCAGCGGTCAGAAGAAGACACTGGAAGAATGGGAAATTCCACGCGAACGCCCGAAGGACTGGCCTCTGACCACTGAGGCTCTGATCTCTGACTTCTGGCAGGCCCGCATCGCCCGGCAGCAGGCCATCGACAAGTCCATAGCCGCCAAGGCTGACAATGAATATCTCTACGACAAACCTTACGACGACAAGAAGAAGGTCCGCGTAGCCGGTCCCTTCACCGTCGAGAGCCTCAGCCCCCACCGCATGCTGGGCGTGGATGAAGACGATGAATTGATCGACCCTCTGGTGGTTCGCGAGGGTGACTATGACCGCTCCGCCAAGCAGTCATTCCCCCAGATGATTCTGGAGAACCTCAAAACCGCTGGCGTCCAACAGGCGCACAAGGCGGACCGCATCACCTTCACCGCCCTCACCCCCTGGCCTGGCGATCTCGTCTGTGCTGATGCGCACTACCTTGAGGGCGAGACGGAAAAGCGTGCCGCCATCTTCATCGGCCCCGAGTTCGGCACCGTCCAGCGCGCCGACCTCGTCTCGGCCGCACGCGAGGCGGGCGATGCCGGGTTCGATGTGCTCATCGCCTGCGCCTTCAATTACGAGGCCCACGCCACGGAATTCACCAAGCTGGGCCGCATCCCGGTCCTCAAAGCCCGCATGAATGCCGACCTCCACATGGCCGAGGACCTCAAGAACACCGGCAAGGGCAACCTCTTCGTCATCTTCGGCGAGCCCGATATCACCCTCACCACCGAGCCAGACGGCAGGCTCCGCGTCAAAGTCAACGGCGTGGACGTCTTCAAACCCCAGACCGGCGAAATCGTCAGCTCCGGTGCCGACGGCATCGCCTGCTGGTTCATCGACACCGACTACAACGAGGAGAGCTTCTTCGTCCGCCACGCCTACTTCCTCGGTGCCAACGACCCCTACAGCGCCCTCAAAACCACCCTCAAAGCCGAGATCAACCAGGAAGCATGGGAAACCCTCCACAGCGACATCTCCCGCCCCTTCGACAAGCCCAAGCAGGGCCGCATCGCCGTAAAAGTAATCAACCACCTGGGCGACGAGGTGATGAAGGTGTTCCGCGTGTAGCCGCGGAAATGCTCAAAAAATTAAAAAAAATATAATTTTATTGCCGATTTTGTAGAACGAGTACAACTTTTGTTGTATTGAAAACACAACATGAACCAGCCATGAACACGCCACATTCAAATTTCGCCTCGTTTTTCAAAGCCCTTCGGAAAGAGAACCGGATCACCCTCCGGGCATTTTGTGAGGTTGCCGTAGCGGATCCTGGAAACATCAGCCGCATGGAGCGCCGGGCCATTCCGGCGCCCCAGGACCGAGAAATTCTTGAACGTTACGCCACCGCACTTGGTCTAAAGGCTGGCAGTAGCGAATGGTATTTGTTCTTTGATCTCGCCGCCGCAGACCGCGGCCTCATTCCTCAGGACATAATGGAAGATGACGAACTCGTAAAAGAGTTGCCCGCCTTTTTCAGAACGCTCCGCGGACAAAAGCCGACCGAGGAGGAGATGAGAAAGATAATCTCAAAAATCAGAACAAGCTAGCTCATGGCAATAGATCCACGGACCTTCAAAGCACCCTATATTGACCAGCGCCAATGCTGGCAAGCAGCAGACGAATTCAGACAGCAACACTGGCCCTCTGGTGCAATTCCCGTGGATGTGCTGGAGATAGCCGAATTCGATCTCGATCTTGAAATCCGAACGATCTCAAGAATGAGGGAAGCTGCCGACATCGACGCCCTACTACTTGGTGATTGGAAGACTATAGTAGTCGATCAGCAGCTTTATATGGATGATCGCTACATCAATAGACTAAAGTTTAGCATCGCCCATGAGCTAGGCCACTACGTCTTACACCGGGATATTTTTCAAACGATTCCCCGTAACACTACCGGCGAATGGGTCGACTTCATGCTAGGAATGCCCGAAAAGGAGTACGGGTTTCTTGAATTTCATGCGAATGAGTTTGCTGGCCGTTTTCTGGTGCCAGTCGAAAATTTGCGGACGGAATTCGAGAATACTCTCTTGGAGGTAGAAAGGAGTGGAATGTCTCGTCACAGCCTCACTGATGCCTTCCTGTCATTCCTTTACAATCCGCTCTCTACCTACTTTGCAGTCTCACCAGGCGTGATCGAACGGCGGCTGACTCGCGAAAAGCTTTGGCCCTTGCCACGATGAATTTTCTCATCTCCGACACCTTCACCGACAGCCTCGCTCGCCTGACCGGCGAGGAGCAAAAGGCAGCCAAGACAACAGCATTCGACCTACAAGTGAATGCCGCTGGCCACGGCATGAGTTTTCACAAGCTCGACAAGGTGAAGGACAAGAACTTCTGGTCGGTGCGGGTGAGTTCCGACATCCGGCTCATCGTTCACAAAACTCAGAGCAGTCTGCTGCTTTGCTATGTGGACCACCACGACAAGGCTTACGACTGGGCCGCGCGGCGCAAATTGGAAACCCACCCAACCACCGGCGCCGCCCAGCTCGTCGAGATCCGTGAAACGGTGAAGGAAGTCATGGTGCCGGTGTATGTGCAGACCGACCTGCCCATGCCGCTCAAACCGGCCCTGTTCGCAGACCTGTCCGACGAGGTACTGCTGGGCTACGGCGTCCCTGCGGAATGGCTGGATGACGTCAGAAAGGCCACGGAAGACAGCGTGCTCCTGCTGTCGGATCGTTTGCCAGGGGAAGCCGCTGAAGCCCTCCTGGAGCTCGCCACAGGCGGTAAACCGCGGGTAGCCAAGGCGGATACAACCGTCGATCCCTTCGCGCATCCCGACGCGCAACGCCGTTTCCGCGTGATGACCAATATCGAGGAACTCCAACAAGCCCTCGATTTCCCATGGGAGAAGTGGACGGTGTTCCTGCATCCCGAGCAGCGGCAATGGGTGGAGCGCGTTTACTCCGGCCCGGCGCGCGTGTCAGGCTCCGCCGGAACCGGCAAGACCATCGTGGCACTGCACCGCGCCGCCCATCTGGCCCGCACCCACCCAGAGGCCCGGGTCCTGCTCGCCACCTTTACCGACGCACTGGCCCATGCGCTTCAAACCAAGCTCAAGCGACTGATCGGCAGTGAGCCGCGACTGGCGGAGCGCATCGACGTGCATTCCCTCGAAGCGCTTGGAATTCGCCTGTACAAAGCCAATTTCGGGAAGGTCACACTGGCAGGGCGCCAGGACGTGAAAGAATGCGTGTGTGAGGCCTCAGCCGCCGTGCCAGGGCACCGGTTCAGCATTCAGTTCCTGTTGGCGGAATGGGAGCACGTCGTGGACGCCTGGCAGTTGTCCGGCTGGGAGGAATACCGCGATGTGGCGCGGCTCGGCCGCAAGACCCGATTGCCAGAGGCGCAGCGCCAAGTGCTGTGGTCCATCTTCGAGGGAGTCATCAGTCGATTGCAGCAGCGCGATCTAAAAACTTCCTCCGCCATGTTCACGGCTCTGGCATCCACGCTGGCCACTAGCAAGAACCCGCCGTTTGACTTCGGCGTGGTGGACGAGGCCCAGGATCTCAGCGTCTCCCAGCTGCGGTTTTTCGCTGCCCTTGGCGGGAATCGACCCAACGCCCTCTTCTTCGCAGGCGACATCGGCCAGCGAATCTTCCAGCAGCCGTTTTCATGGAAGTCCCTTGGTGTGAATATCCAGGGCCGATCCCGCAACCTCCGCATCAACTACCGCACGTCCCATCAGATCCGCCAGCAAGCCGACCGCCTGCTCGGCCCGGAAGTCACCGACGTCGATGGCAACCGCGAGGATCGCAGCGACACCATCTCGGTCTTCAATGGCCCACCACCCGCCATCCAGACCTTCACCGATGAGTCCACAGAGCTGAGCGGTGTCGCCGCCTGGCTCACCCAGCAATCCACGGCAGGCATCCTACCGCACGAATTCGGCGTCTTCGTCCGGTCGGAAGCACAGCTCGCCCGCGCCAAAGCGGCAGTCAGCAAAGCAGGGCTGCCATTCAAGATCCTCGATGAGCACGTCGAGACAGCCAGCGGCCATGTATCGATAAGCACCATGCACCTGGCCAAGGGCTTGGAATTCCGCGCCGTAGTGGTAATGGCCTGCGACGACGAGATCATCCCCTTGCAAGAACGCATCGAGACCGTTGGCGACGACGCCGACTTGCAGGAAGTCTACGACACCGAGCGTCACCTTCTCTACGTCGCCTGCACCCGGGCAAGGGATCATCTGCTTGTCACCAGCGTCGCTCCCGCCTCCGAGTTTCTGGATGACCTGCACGTCGGATCAACCAAACAAGGATTCTAGCAATCATTCAAATACCCGCCACTTAAGAGGCCTGAATCATGGATACCGAACCTACCAGTAACGCCCGCACCGTCGAAGACTATCTGAAGCTGCTTCTGGCATTCCGCGGCTTACCTGAAACCAAGATCGCTCGCACCTTCATGGAGGTATCCGGCTATCCGCACTATGAGAACGTGTGCAGTAACATCCTGCGATTCTATTTCGACCCTTCCGCTGAACACGGATTGCGAGACATGCTTCTTTCCGCATTCCTCAGCATGGCCTCCCAGGGTGACCTTGCAGTGCCAGAAGAAGTTTCACTGAGTCGGGAGCATGCGGCCGACGATCAAAAGCGGATCGACCTCGTGATCGATTGTGAGAATTTCACCCTCGGGATCGAGAACAAGATTTACCACTGGGAAGCGAATGACTTTGAGAACTACGGACGGGTGCTGGATCACCTCGGCAAGGATAAGGCAACCATCAAGGCCGTACTATGTCTCAGAACGAACGCCACTCAACCGGCCCTGAATGGCGGCTTCATCCGCTACACATACGAGCAACTCTGGGAACAGGTTCGCTCGACGATAGGTCACTACCTCCCGCGCGCCAACGCCAAATGGGTCACCTGCCTTCTTGATTTTATGGAAACTACCACCAACCTCACCGGACCGTCTATGGAACTCAAGAAAACCGACCTCTTCTTCATCGAGCATCACGCAGAAATCGAACTGCTTATTGACGAGAGGAATGCCTTTCTCGGCCGCCTGCGACAAAAAGTTGCCAATTTATTGCCTATAGTAAGCGACATGGAAGAAGCCAAATTGCTGAGCGGCAAGCCTTGGGTGTACGAGCGGATCGGCCTCGTGCTCGACTATCAGGTGGAGGATTCCTACTCCATTTCCTTCGATCTATATATCCGCCCTTCTGGCTGGGAATTGCAGATGTTCGGACGGAACTCGAAATCCAGTGCCAAACTTGCATCCATCCTGAACCACCCGAGCCTCGCCGCTCTGGGTGCGGCAGCTGCTCCCATAATTGGGGGGAGGCATATCGTGCAGACATGGCCCATTGATACGGACCTTGGCGAGATTAGCAACACCCTGCGATCATGGATGCAGGCGCTCGCCAGCGCCTCTGGTCTCAACCATTCTTGAAATACTAGCAAACCAGAATTCCGAATCAATCGTAACTGGCATCCATAGGCGTCCAACGTCACACGAGAACACATCATGAATCCACTGGGAACCCTGGAATCCGTCAACATTCGCGACGTCTGGCAAGGCGAAGCGTCTCATTTCACGCCATGGTTGGCGCAACCCGAGAATCTCGAACGCTTGGGCGAGGCCCTCGCCATGTCTCTTGAATCGGTAAGTACGGAGACCCCGGTAGGACCGTTTTACGCCGACATCGTATGCAGCAACCTGAACGACAGCTCCACGGTCCTGATCGAAAACCAACTGGAGCGCACCGACCACCGTCACCTCGGCCAGATATTCACCTATGCTGCGGGTCTGGACGCCGTGACGATCATCTGGATTTCCCCGCAGTTCACGGAGGAACACCGCGCCGCCATCGACTGGCTCAACCGGATCACGCTGGACAAGTTTGCCTTCTTCGGCGTCGAGATTGAACTCTGGCGCATTGGCACTTCGCCACCGGCACCGAAGTTCAACATCGTGGCCAAACCCAACGACTGGACACGGGCGATGCGTCGGAAGCGGCCTGAGGTTGGGCTGGGTGGGACTCAAAACCCATCGACGGATCTGAGCCTCCAGCAAATCGCCTTCTGGGAAGGTTTTCAGGATTATCTCGCCCATGCCAAAAGCCCGATCACCTGCCAGAAGCCCGGGCCCCGGCATTGGATGTGGCATTCCATCGGAAGGTCGGGAATCGCGCTGTGCTCCATCGTCACCGCCCCGACAAGAAACTCAGGCAGCGAGATCAGGGCCGACTTTGTCATTCATGATGACTTCTCGGGCGCACGCATGGAGGCCCTGCGGGCGCTTGAGGAGGAACTCCGCACCGCGACAGGTGAGGAAGTGTTCTTCGAGCCCAATCTCGATTCCGCAAACCGATCCAAATTCTATGTTCGAAGGGAAGGCGAGTGGACCAAACCTGAGAAGCAGCAAGAAATCTACCAGTGGCTCGACAGCAAGCACCGGGCGATTCTGAAAGTGATCCAACCCAGGCTTCATCAAATATGACAACCCCAACCAAGGCCCAAATTCACACCACCTCGTTTGATTCCACGGACCGCCTCAACCTTCAACCGTTTTGCAAGCGCCTTGAGGACTACTTGATCGTTGAACACGATTACGTGGACGGGGGCTTGGTCGTTGGCCTGAATGCCGGTTTTGGCGCGGGCAAGACAACATTCATCAGAATGTGGGAGGCGGATCTCCAGACGCGCCGCGACCGCCGGGAATTCGTTCCTATGCCCGTGGTCTTGAATGCTTGGGAGAGCGACTATTGCGGCGACCCGCTGCTAGCGATTTTGGCGGGTTTGATCCAAGCCGTTGATACATGGAATGGCGAAGCCAAACCCGCTGACAAGAAGGCCCTCAAAGAGGCAGCAAAGGATGTGGCCTGGTTCGCACTGGGATTGGCAAACGGGGTGGTCGCGAAGCACACAGGCCTCGACAGCATCAAGGCGGCTGACCTTGCCACAGAAAAGCGGAAAGCAAGGGAACCAGAAAAGCCGGACTTTATCGAGCTCTACCAGCAGCGCACCAACGCCTTGACAGATCTCAAACAAAGGCTAGCCACCGTATTCAGCGGTGAAGCCCCCAAGGTTTTCGTCTTTGTCGATGAACTCGACCGCTGCCGCCCCGACTATGCCGTGAGCTACCTCGAAGCCATCAAACACGTCTTCGACGTCCGCGGCATGGTTTTCGTTCTGGCAATTGATTACGAGCATCTGGCCATCTCGACAAGGGCGCTGTTCGGGCAGGATCTGGTATTTGACGAGTACTTCCGCAAGTTTTGCCACCGACTAATCAACCTTCCAGAGCCGGTCGATGCAGGATTCGCCAATCTTGCAGACGACTACGTCAATAAGTACCTCCACGGGCAAGGCCAGCGGATTTGCAGCATCGACACGGACCCGCAACAGAGGAGGCAATTCGTGGAATTGGCTACCGGCCTTCGCATGGGGCCAAGGCAACTTCAAGAAGCATTTCGCATTGTCGGGCAAGTCAGTGCTGTGTTGAATCCCGATCATCGCGGCAAACTCCTTTGGTGTATTGCTGCGGCAATCATCCTGTTTGCATTTTTGAGAGTGAGCCGCCGAGAAATCTATATAAAGCTCATGAACGGACATATGCCCCATGAGGAGGTGGGGCGTCTCCTGATTTCCATTGTTGGAAAAAAGGACGCTGACTGGTGGTTCAAGATCTACCTGACCGGCCTGCCCAATAACACGGAAGCGCCTTTCAAACCGAGGATCATCCTCGAGCAGGCTGGCTTCCTGGATGCCCGACCGGCAGCAGACAAGGATACTGAACTGGGTCGAGAATTGGGGCAATTCAACGAAGGATGGGGAAGGTATAGCAGCGGTAGATTGCCCAATATTTTCCGTCGCATCGAGACCGTGGATTCAATTGCAGAACAATAGCCCTGCCCAATCCACCGCGCCATGACCGATCGGGAAACACAGCTCGACTCCCTGGTGCAGCAGATCCCCAGGCTCGCCCCTGCCGCGGCCGCTGCGGCCCACCGCCAGGCACTGCCCGCCAACCAGAGGGTGTTGGTGAGCGGTGACGGTGGAATCTACGAGATCGGGCCGGACGGCAGGCACCAGTTCGCCGAAGCCACAGGCAGGCCCCTGAGCGCCCCGTGCAACCCTCTCCCGGGTGCTCGCATGCGGACGGTGCTGCAACATTGTGGGCTGCTTGCGGGGGGCGGCGCGGCGTGCCTCCTTGGAGCGGCCACTTACTGAGTGCCGGGTGCTGGCACCGGCAGCGAGGACGACGAGCCAGCGACAAGCTGGGATGTCCGCGAGAAACCCGTCAGGAAAAGACTGGGCCACACTTTAGGACACAGTCCTGCGGCATTTGATTTCTCGGCTTCTCTCAATCCCTTATGGTTCTAGGGAAAGTTGAGAGAGTCGGGCTGGCGGGATTCGAACCCACGACCCCTTGACCCCCAGTCAAGTGCGCTACCAGACTGCGCTACAGCCCGCTTACAGAACGGGGCGCAAAAGAAACAGGACAAATCGGGATTGGCAAGCACCGAATTTCATGAGATTTCATTTCCCCCATGCAACGCATCAAAACCGCCATCGTAGGAGCCAGTGGATACACCGGGATGGAACTGCTCCGCCTGCTGTTAGTCCATCCCCAGGTCGAGCTGGTGGCGGTGACCTCGCGGCAAGAGGCGGGCAAACCGCTGAGCCAGGTATTTCCTAGGTTTGCCAAGGCGCCGGGAGCGGGCCTGACGTTCACCGAACCGGACCCGGAGGCGATCGCGGCGACGGGTGCTGAGGTGGCATTTTTGGCGCTGCCACACGGAGTGGCGGCACCGATCGCACGGGCCTTGCTGGAGCGCGGGCTGCGGGTCATTGATTTAAGTGCGGACTTCCGGTTGCGGGATCCGGCGGTGTACGCGGAATTTTACGGCCACGAGCATCCGGCGCCGGATTTGTTGGAATCGGCGGTGTACGGGTTGCCGGAATTGCGCGCGGCGGCCATCCGCGGTGCCCGCTTGGTCGCCGCGCCGGGCTGTTACCCGACGAGCATCCTGCTGCCCTTGCTGCCCTTGCTGCGGGCCAAACTGCTTGATCCGGCCAGCCTGGTGGCCAACTCGCTGAGCGGGGTGAGCGGGGCGGGGCGCAAGCCGGACCTGAGCCTGTTGTTTTGCGAGTGCCACGAAAGCGTCCGCGCCTACGGGATTCCGAAACACCGCCACCTGTCGGAAATCGAGCAGGAACTCAGCCTCGCCGCAGGCAGTCCGGTGGTCCTGACCTTCATTCCGCACCTCATTCCGGTCAACTCCGGCATCCTCACCACCACCACTGCAATGCTGCGCCAAGGCGTCGCACCGGAGGCTGTTGGCGAGGCGCTGGATGCCGCCTACGCCGACGCTACCTTCGTCCGCCTGCTCGGCCGCGGCGGCTGCGCGGATACCAAACACGTCACCCGCACCAATTTCATCGATATCGGCTGGCAGCACGACCCCCGCAGCGGGCGGATCCTGCTGTTTAGCGCGGAGGACAACCTCGGCAAAGGTGCCAGCGGCCAGGCGGTGCAATGTTTCAACCTAATGTTCGGACTGGACCCAACTGGCGGGTTGCAAAATTTCTAGGGACTGCCAGCATCCGCTGCTTTCGCTCTCCAAGACCATGGACTTTCCCTTTTCACGCATTGACGGCGGTATCGGCGCGCCCCGAGGATTTCTCGCCAGCGCGGTGAGTTGTGGCATCAAAAATCCGGCCAGTGACCGGCTCGATTTGGCCCTGATTTATTCCGAGTTGGCGTGCAGTTCGGCGGGTGCCTTCACCACCAACCGGGTCAAGGCAGCCCCGGTGCGAGTGTCCCAAGCGCACCTGCGCAAGGGCGACCTCCGCGCCATCATCGCCAATTCCGGCAACGCCAATGCCTGCACCGGCGTGCAAGGGATTCACGATGCCAATGCCATGTGCGACGCCGCGGCCAAGCCCTTGGGCCTCAAACGCAGCGAAATCGGCGTGTGCTCGACCGGCGTCATCGGCCTGCCGATGCCGATGATCCGCCTGCTGCCGCACATCGCGGCGCTGCACGCCGGGCTCGCCCCCAATCAGGGCGCTGAGGTGGCCAAAGCCATCATCACCAGCGACACCCACCCCAAGGAAGTGGCCATCGCCGTGGAAATGGGCGGACACACCGTGCGCATCGGCGGCTGCGTCAAGGGTGCCGGAATGATTTCGCCGAGCATGGCCACCATGCTGTGCTTCATCACCACCGATGCCAATCTGACCAGCGAATCATTGCGCAAAACCGTGCTCGAATGCGTCGAGGACAGCTTCAACCGCATCACCATTGATGGCGACATGTCCACCAACGACACCGTGCTGGTGCTCGCCAACGGCGCATCCGGCATGCCGGCCATCCGCCGCCACGGCACGCGCTGCAAGCAATTCCGCGACGCGATCCGCTGGGTCATGTTGGAACTGGCCAAGGCCGTCGTCCGCGATGGCGAGCGGGTCACCAAGTTCGTCACCGTCAACGTGACTGGCGCGCGCACCTATCACGATGCCAAAAAGGTCGCCGAGGCGGTGTGCAAGTCGGCCCTGGTGAAAGCGTCGTGGAATGGTGGCGACCCGAACTGGGGCCGCATCATTCACGCTGTGGGGTATTCACGGGCCCGCATCCGCGAGGAACTCGTCGATATCCACATCGGCGGCAAGGCCGCCTGCCTCGGCGGCCTGCAAGCGGCCACCCCGATGGAAGAACTCCGCGACATCGTCGCCGAGCGCGAGTTCACCATCGGCATCAACCTCAATCAGGGCGCCGCGGATTACACGATGTACACCAGCGACTTATCGCCCGAGTATATCGACTTCAACCGCTCCGAATACGCCTACTGGAAGCAGGCGCGCAAGGACGGCCTGGTGTGAACACACTTGGCCGGGGGTGCTACGCCCGGCAATATATGGAAACTGCCACACACACATGAGGGACGTCACCTTGCTGCTGCGCGCTGTGGAACTCGGAGAAGAGCAGTCCACAGAGGACTTGTTGCCCGTGATCTATGAAGAACTGCGGCATTTGGCCGCCGCACGCATGGCGCACGAAGCCGCTGGACACACCCTGCAACCCACCGCGTTGGTTCATGAAGCATGGCTGCGCCTGGTCAAAGAGGAGGACCGCACCTGGCCCAGTCGCGCGTATTTTTTTGCCGCGGCTGCCGAAGCGATGCGGCGGATTCTGGTGGAACATGCCCGCCGCAAAGGCCGCCTCAAACATGGCGGCGGACAACAGCGCCTCAATGTGGAGGATTTGAATCTGGCGGCGGCGGCCCCGGATGAAAAAATCCTACTCATCAATGAAGCGTTGGAGCATTTGGAAGCGGAACATCCGCAGCAAGCGCGCATTGTAGTGTTGAAGTATTTCAGCGGCCTGAGCAACAAGGAGGTGGCCCAAGCCCTGGGCCTGAGCGAACGCAGCGTGGATCGCCACTGGGTTTTCGCCAAAGTCTGGTTATACCGCAAAATCCAGCAACATCTGTGAGCTCCGCGTAGCTGGCGCAAACCACCCCCGAACAAGCGCATTGACCCATGCAGACACCAATGACAGAGGCGCAAACACAACTGATGGAAGACATTTTCCATGGCGCGCTCGAAGTCACCGCCGCCGCCCCGCGCGAGGCGTTTTTGGACGACGCCTGCGCCGGTGAGCCGGACCTCCGCGCCTCGGTGGCGCAATTGTTGTCGTCCCACCTGGAAGCCGAACTTTTCTTCAGCGCCAGCAGTCAGGCCGTGGCACCGGCCATCGAGGCGTTGCAGGCATTTGCAGGGGCACAAAACTTCACTCTAAGCGCCGCCGCCACCGAGGCCCCTATCGAGGATGCGCAAGGCCAACAAATCGGGCCCTACCTGGTGCTGCAAAAAATCGGCGAAGGCGGCTGCGGCGTCGTCTATCTGGCCGCACAGGAACAACCGGTGCGCCGCCAGGTGGCACTCAAAATCATCAAGCTGGGCATGGACACCCGCACTGTCATTGCCCGCTTCAAGGCCGAGCAGCAGGTGCTCGCGCTCATGGAACATCCCAACATTGCACATGTGTTGGATGCCGGCGCGACGGCCGCTGGCCGGCCGTATTTTGTGATGGAACTGGTGCGCGGCCTCAAGCTCACCGACTATTGCGATCAACACCGTCTGGAGGTGCGCGCGCGGCTGGAATTGTTCATCCTAGTCTGCCATGCCGTCCAACATGCGCACCAGAAGGGGATCATTCACCGCGACCTCAAACCATCTAACATCCTGGTGGCCGTGCATGACGGTGTGGCGGTGCCCAAAGTGATCGACTTCGGCATCGCCAAGGCCACCGGGGGCCGCTTGACCGACAACACGTTGTTCACCGCGGTCGATCAGTTCATCGGCACCCCCGCCTACATGAGTCCGGAACAGGCGCAGACCGGCGGAACGGATGTCGATACCCGCAGCGACGTCTACAGTCTGGGCGTGTTGCTTTACGAATTGCTCACCGGCCGCACGCCCTTTGATCAGCAACAACTCGTCGGCGCGGGTCTGGACGCCATGCGCCGGACCTTGCGCGAAACCGTGCCCTGCCCGCCTTCAACCGTGCTGCTGACCCGGCGGCACCACGGGCCGCCTGCCACTGCCCAGCCACATCCCGCCGGACCGAAACCAGCAGTTTTGTTAGTACGCGGTGATCTCGACTGGATCGTGATGAAAGCGCTGGAGAAGGACCGCTCGCGGCGCTACGGCACTGTGGACGCCCTGGCGCAGGACGTTGGGCGCTTCCTGAAGCATGAGGCGGTGTTGGCGCGCCCGCCGGGCTGGGTCTACCGCTTGCGCAAGATGGTGCAGCGCAACAAGGTGGTTTGCGCTGCGGGTGCGGCGGTCTTCCTCGC
Source organism: Akkermansiaceae bacterium (assembly GCA_903908495.1). Classification (GTDB taxonomy): domain Bacteria; phylum Verrucomicrobiota; class Verrucomicrobiia; order Verrucomicrobiales; family Akkermansiaceae; genus Luteolibacter. The sequence continues at coordinate 12,504 of CAIVSK010000043.1, read as the reverse complement.
GCTGGCGGTGGGCTTCGGCGTTTCCACCTGGCTTTTTGTTAGTGAGCGTGAGGCACGCATGGAGCAGGTGCGGCTGCGCAAGGAAGCCGAGAACCGGCAACGCCTGACGCAAGCGACGGTGTTGTTGGCGCGGGATCAATTTGCCGAGGCCGACGAATTGGTCCATGCCACTCCGGCGGCCGAAGCCAGCTTGGAATACGCCTCGGTGTATCGCACGCTGGGCGGTTGGCATGCCATCCACGGCCGCTGGCAACAAGCGGGCGAGCGCTTCGCAGTGTTGTGGCACATGAACGATACCGCTGAACCCACCATGGACTATCTCCGCCATGGGCCGGTTCTCGTCAGCGCCGGCGACACGGCCGCGTATGACAACTTTCGGCGTGCGGCCATCGCCCGGTATGCGAACACCACCGAACCGGTCCAGGCCGAGCGGGTCGTCAAGGTCAGCTTGCTGGCACCGGCCGACCGCCAATTGATCCGCTCGCTGCAGCCGCTGGCGGCAATTGCCTCGGCCTCCCTGGAGCAAACCGAACCGGACGCCAATGTCGGACTCGCCGCGTGGCGTGCCTTTTCGTTGGCCCTCATGAAATTTCGTGAAGCCGACCATGCCGGAGCGGTGGCCATGTGCGAACGCTCGATCGGATACGGGTTTACCAACGATGCCTTGAGTGCCAACCGGGGCGTGGTGCTCGCCATGGCCCGCTTCCGCCTCGGCCAGACGGATGCCGCACGCGCCGAGCTTGAGCTCTGCCGCAACGTGATCGCCGCACAACGTCTGGCCAGCCCTAACTATTATTGGTATTGGTTTGACTGGGCGTTCGCCGCCGTTTTGTTGGAAGAAGCTGCGGCCATGATTGAAAAGTGACGCCCCCCAAGAGGTGAATGCCAGAAAATTTGGCGGAAATGTGCCGGGATAAATCGCAGTACACTGTGTTGTGTTCACCCGATGGATTCATCAACACCCGTAGACCTATGCAAATCCCGCCAAACCGACCACCCGTTGAAAGATCTACCAGTATTTCGACGTGCCGAATGAACCAGACGCAATTGAAGGCAACGCTGACAGGTATGATGAGCGGTTTGGCGACGCTCGCTTGCTGCGCTGCGGTTGCCGCACAAGAAGCCACTACGGTGAACTATAAGGTGGATCCCACCAAGGTGGAGAACACCGTGAATGCAGGGATTTACGGGCAATTCCTGGAGCACATTTTCAACTCGGTGCATGGCGGGCTGTGGGGCGACATGATCCTCAATCCTTCGCTAGAGGCGCAGGGCGGCGGTGGCTGGACGATCGAGGATGACACGGTCATGAGCAGCCAGTTGATCACCGACCAGAAACTGGTTTTCGGCGATGACAAGTGGGGCGACTACGAGCTGTCCCTTGAGGCGCGCAAGATCGAGGGCGCGGAGGGCTTCATCGTGATGTTCCGGGCAGCCGACACCGGACGGTTCTACTGGGTGAATTTCGGCGGCTGGGGCAACCGCGAGCACGGGATCCAGAAAAGCGGCGGCGCGATGGGCAAACACGCGGAGGGAACGATCGAAAAGGGCAAGTGGTACAAGGTGCGGATCCGTTGCGAGGGCACACGCTTCCAGGCGTTTCTCAATGACCAGCGCGTGCTGGATGATACCGATACGGACGGCCCTATCCTCAAGGGCGCAATCGGCCTGAACGGCTGGAACAGCAAGGTGCAGTTCCGCAACATCAAGGTGAAGGATCTGGCCGGCAAGACCTTGTTCGAGGGCTTGCCGCCGCGCAATGCGCTCGCCGCCGCGCCAACCTACTGGAAGTTCAACGGCGACGCCACATTTTCTAACGAACGAAGCGATCCCTTCAACGGCGATTCCTCGCTGCGCATTCGCAGCCGCCAGGCGTCTGGCGAGTCGGGCATCCGTCAGGCACCTATGATGGTCCGCAAAGGCGAGCACTACACCGGCTCGATCCACTTGAAGGGTGAGGCCGCAGCGGGGGTGAAAGTGCGCCTGCTGGATGACAAGGCCAAGGAGGTGTTCGCAACTCACCTGCGCGGTTTCGGCCCGACTTGGAAAAAACTGGGGTTCGAGTTCACGGCCGACCGCACGGTGGAGAACGCGGTTTTCGAGGTGGCGCTGGCCGGTGCCGGCGACGTTTCACTGGATATGGTCAGCCTGTTTTCCAAGAGCGCGATAGACCACGGCGGCTTCCGGCCGGACGTGCTGCAGGCGATCAAGGACCTCAAACCGGCCACCATCCGTTACCCGGGTGGTTGCTTCGCCTCGGCCTACCTCTGGAAGGATGCCGTCGGCCCGCACGAGAATCGCAAGTACTTCCCTAACGTGATCTGGGCCGACCAGGACCCCAACCAGATGGGCACGGATGAGTTCATGGATCTGTGCAAGCGCGTGGGTGCCGAGCCGATCCTGCCGATCAACATGAACCTGAGTGTGCAGGAAGCACTCGACTGGCTCGAATACTGCAACGGGGAGGTCACCACGCAATGGGGCGCCCAACGCGCCAAGAACGGACACGCCGTGCCGTACCACGTGAAATTGTGGGAAATCGACAACGAAACATGGGGCATGGGACCGGAGCGCTATGGCGAGGTGGTCAGCAAGTTCAGCCAGGCCCTGCGCGGCAAGGACCCGTCCGTGAAGATCATCGCCTGCGGCGGTTATGGCTATGACGACGGCAAGGGCAGTTCTAACGGGTGGAACAAAAAGCTGCTCGCCAAGTGCGCCAAGGACTTCGATTTCCTGAGCATCCACTATTACAACGGCATCATGTATGCGCAGGATTTCATCGAGGATCCGCGCCGCTATGAGGCATACATGCGGGATGAGATCGGCAAGCTCATCAAGGACTCGGCCAACCCGTCTATCCGCATCTACTGCTCGGAATGGGGCATGATGAATGACGAGTGGGGGTCGGGTCTCTACACCGGCGGCATCCTCAACGGCTTCGAACGCCAAAGCGAACTGGTGCCAATGACCTGCCCGGCGGTGTGGTTGCAATCCGTCTCGGCTAACCGGCCGCGGCCGCGCTGGGCCAGTTGCCTCATCCTGTTTGACCACACAACCTGCTACGGAGCGCCCGCGTGGGTGGTGGAAAAACTCTGGCGGGAACACTTCGCACCCAAACGTTTGGCCCTCGACGGCCCGCAACTGCCGCTCAACAGCGTGGCCACTCTGAGCGAAAATGACAAAACGATCTATCTGAAATCCGTGAACCCGACTAAGCAAACGGTCACGGTCAGTCTGACAACTTCCGCTGCCTTCGCACAAGCCCAAGCCGAACTACTGGTGGTGAGCGGCCGTGAGAACGATCACAACAGCCTCGATGAGCCGACAAAATTGGCTCCCAAGCCACAGCCGGTCGGCCGTGAGGCGGGCGTCATTCATTTCACTATGCCGCCGCTTTCTGCTGGTGTGCTCACCTTGAGCACAAATTAACGTCTAACACATTTTCATGAAATACACCTATCAACTCTTAATGGGTGCGGCTGTCCTGCAATTCGCGGGATTGTCCGTGTCCGCGGCACCGGCAACCACCGCGCCGGTGAATCTCGCCCATTTCGCCCAGCCCTCCACCTCGTCGGTGTCCCCGAACGAGCATTTGGATGCGATCCAGGACGGGTTCGACCCAGCCAACTCTGGCGACCTCAGCCATGGTGCCTATGGCAACTGGCCGGCAACCGGCTCCCAGTGGGTTCAATACGAGTGGTCCAAGCCGGTAAGCACCAAGCAGTCGGAAGTCTTTTGGTGGCAGGACGGGCGCGGGATCAAACTGCCCTCAGCCTGTCGCCTGCTGTATTGGATCAACGGCAAATTCGTGCCCGTGCCGTCCGCCAAGGGGCTCGGCATCGCGAAGGATCAATATAACATCACCCGCCACGATGAAATCACCACCACCAAACTCCGTCTGGAGTTCGATGGGGTTGAAAAATCCTCAACGGGCATCCTCGAATGGAAGGTTGCCGACTCCGGCAAATCGCCGAGGTTCGCGCCGCGCGTCGCCGCCGGCGGCGACCGCGTGGTGGTGGTTGGCGGCAAAACCTGGCTCACCGGCGACATCAAAGGCGGCGAGCCTGGCAACGTCATCTGGTGCAAGGAATCCGGCCCCGGTGATGTGACGTTCGAAAATGACAAGGCCCTTAAAACCAGTGCCAGCTTTTCAACCCCCGGCCACTATGGGTTGAAACTCACGGCCGGCACCGATCTCACCGCGTCGGACACCCTCCAGGTCGAGGTGGTGCCGCCCGCGCCTGCCACCCACCAGTTGCCGGTTTACACCCAATCCTATCAGCTTGACAGTCCGTTATGGAATGCCCGCACCAAAGCCCTGATCACGGGATGGCTGCCGCATTGTGTTAGCAAGCTTGCCGATCCCGACGTGACCGAGGGCGGCATCTCCAACTTCATCGAGGCCGCTAACAAAATCGCCGGCCGCCCGTCCAAGCCGCATGTAGGCTCGCCGTGGACCAATGCTTATGTGCTCAACACCTATGAATCTATCTGCGTGGCGCTTGCCCTCGATCCGCAGGGTGACGCGGAAACCGCCACAGCCCAGGCCGCCCTGCGCAAGACCATGGAGGAGTGGACGCCTATTCTGTTAGCCGCGCAGGAACCCGATGGCTATCTGCAAACCCGCTTCACTCTGGGTGCGGCGAATGAACAGGGAAAAGCCGTTCCGCGTTGGACCTATCGCGGCGATCACGAAGGCTATGTGGGGGGCTATTTCATCGAGGCCTCTATCGCCCATTACCTGCTCAGCGGCGGCACCGACCACCGGATGCTGGATGCCGCCAAACGCCTCGCCGATTGCTGGGATCGCAACCTCGGCCCGGCTCCGAAAAAAGCCTGGTTTGACGGCCATCAGGAAATCGAACAGGCCCTGGCCCGCCTCGGCCGCTTGCTCAACGAAACCGAAGGCGCCGGCAAGGGGAATCGCTATGTCGCCCTGGCTAAATTCCTGCTCGACAGCCGCACCGGCGGGGAATCCTATGACCAATCGAACCTGCCGGTGGTCCGTCAGTACGAAGCACTGGGCCACGCTGTGCGGGCGATGTACACTTACTCCGCGATGGCGGATATCGTCCTGGAAACCGGCGACCCAGACTATCAGAGCGCCGTGCGCTCGCTGTGGGCGAACTTGGTAGACAAGAAATACTATGTCACCGGGGGCGTTGGCAGCGGCGAGACGGCGGAAGGTTTCGGTGGGAATTATTCGCTCGGCAATAACGCCTATTGCGAGTCATGTTCCGGTTGCGGCGAGGTGTTTTTCCAACACAAGCTCAACCTGGCCTATCGTGACGCGGTTTACGCCGATTTGCTCGAGGATACACTCTACAACGCAGTGCTGGGCAGTGTCGATCTGCCCGGCAAAAATTTCATTTATACCAATCCGCTAGATGCGTCGGGAGCCCGTTATCCGTGGCATGTGTGCCCGTGTTGCATCGGCAATATCCCGCGCACGCTGCTCATGCTGCCTGAGTGGATGTATTCCCGCGGCAAGGACGGCATCGACGTGAACCTGTTTATTGGCAGCACCGTGACGGTCAACCAGGTGGTCGGCACCAGCGTGCAAATGGTCCAGAAAACCGATTATCCATGGAACGGCGCGGTTTCGATCACCGTCAATCCGGCGGAACCCAAAGAGTTCACCCTGCGGGTGCGCGTCCCACGCCATGATGCCAGCAAGTTATATCAAAATTCGCCCGCCACCGCCGGTTTGGTCTCACTCGCGGTCAACGGCCAGGCCGTCACCCCGCAAATCGAGCACGGCTACGCCGTCATCACCCGCGGGTGGAAAAAGGGCGACAAGGTGGACCTCGTCCTGCCGCTCGTTGCGCAGCGTGTGAAGTGTGACGAACGGGTGGCCGCCAATCGGGGCCGGGTCGCCCTGCGCGTCGGCCCGCTCCTCTATAACATCGAGTCGGCCGACCAGAACGTCGATGCCGTGCTCAAGCCCGATAGCACGCTGGCCACCCGCTGGGACGCCAGTCTGCTAGGCGGCGTCATGACCATCAATGGAACCTTCGCTGACGGTTCGAAAATGACTGCCATCCCCAATTACGCACGCCTCAACCGCGGCGGCCGCTCGTTGGTTTGGATCAAAGACAAGTAATACTTCCGAGCCACTCACTTCCCATTCCCATGTCATACCTGAAATCCAAGCGCATTCATCGCGCCGCCCTGGCCGGCGTTGCCCTGCTAGTCATTGCCACCCACAGTCCAGCCGAACCCGCAGCGTCGATCCGCATCGATCTGGCGCGGGAAAATGCACCAGTCTCACCGGGCCTCCAGGGGATTTTCATGGAGGAAATCAATCATGCCTTCGACGGCGGGCTGTATGCCGAGTTGATCCAGAACCGAAGCTTCGAGGAAGGCGTGCTGCCGCCCGGCATGAAGCTCGTCAAGCAGCCTGACGGCAAACTCAAGATGGAGTTGGAAAAACTCCCGGCCGGAGTGCCGGAGGATAAGTGGAAGATGCCATGGCCGTGGGGCAATAATTGCGGCTGGGACCCGGAGCGCGCCACTGTGGGATGGTCGTTGCTTAACGAGGGTGGCGCCACCGGCGAGATGAAGATCACAGAGGTCAATCCGATGAACCAGGCGTCCAGCCGCTCGCTCGCCATGCGCATCACCCCGGGCAGCCAGCCCGGCGGCCGCGTCGCCCTTGCTAACTGCGGCTATTGGGGCATCCACGCCCAAACCGGGACTCCCTATCAACTGAAGTTCTATCTGCGTCCGGGAACTTTCGAAGGAACCGTGGCGGCTACCCTGGAATCGAAAGACGGCAAGGTGCTTGCCGGGCATGACTTCGGCCAGGTCAAGCCGGCCAACTCGTGGCAAATGCTGACCACGACCCTAACCGCCACAGGCACCGATCCACAGGCCCGTTTCGTGTTGTCGTTCCGCGGCAAGGGCGATTTGCAGGTGGACTGGGTTTCGCTGTTTCCCCCCACCTACAAGAACCGGCCTAACGGGCTGCGCCCGGATCTGGCGAAATATCTGGAGGATCTCAAACCGGCGTTCATCCGCTATCCCGGCGGCTGTTATGTCGAGGGCTTGTCATGGGAATCCGCGCCCGACTGGCGCAAAATGGTCTGCCCGCCCGAGCAACGTCCGGGCCAGTGGGGCTACTGGCAATACCGCTCGACGGATGGCTTCGGCTATCATGAGTTCCTGCAGTTCTGTGAGGATATCGGCTCAAAGGCGCTGTATGTCGCGCCCTGCGGCATGACAGTGCATCCGGAAAACAACATGCCGCTTGACCAAATCGACCCGGTCATCCAACAAACGCTCGATGCCATCGAGTACGCGCTCGGACCGGTTGGTTCGAAGTGGGGGGCGGCCCGCGCCAAGATGGGCCATCCGCAGCCGTTCCCGCTTCGTTATGTCGAGATCGGCAATGAACATCCGCCTGCCGTCTATGCCGATTATTATGTCAGATTCCGCCAGGCCATCCATGCGAAGTATCCCGATATCACCGTGATTATGAGCATGTTCTGGAGTGGACTCAATCCCGCCGCCATCAGCCGCGCCGGCGATGCCAACATCGACATGGTCGATGAACATGCCTATAGCGACGCCTCATGGATCCGCACTAATTTCGATCATTTTGACAAATATCCGCGCAAGAACTGGTCGATCTACGTCGGGGAATACGCGTCCCATCATGGTGGCGGCGACTGGTATGGCGGCATGGGCGACTCGTTGTATCTGATGATGTGCGAGCGCAACGGCGATCTGGTCAAAATGGCCAGCTATGCCCCGTTGTTGGTTAACGTCAACAAGCCTGACTGGGGGATCAACCTGATCGAATTCGATTCCGCGCGGAGCTATGCCCATGCCTCGTATTATGTGCAAAAATTGTTTGTTGAAAACCGTGCGGACGTGAACCTCGCCACTGCCGTCGAAGTGTCGCCGAAGCCCGACCCCGCAGAGCCGCTGCTGGCCGGCAAGTTCGGCCTCGGGTCAACCAACTCGCAGGTCGAGTTCAAGGACCTCAAGATCACCGATGCCGAAGGCAAGGTGCTGGCCGCTGACGATTTCCAGTCCACCGCCAAATGGGAACAACCCGTGGCCGGCACCTGGCAAGCGCAAGGCGGCGTCCTCAAACAAACTGACAGCGGGGGAACACCCGCCGTGATTTTCCTCAAGGGCTTCGAATTGCAGACCGGCAAGGTGACCCTCAAGGCGCGACGCACGGGTGGCAACGATGCCTTCAGCCTGATTTTCAGCGCCAAGGGAGCCGCCAACTATTTCTATTCGAATTGCGGTTCGGCAGGCAACACCTGGTGCGACATCCTGCAGCGCGGCGAGCGCGACGGGCAGTTGTTTGAAAAACGTCTGTTCACCGAGAACAAACTTGAGAACGGGCGGTGGTACGACCTGACCCTTGATGTGGGATTGGCGAAGGCGGTGTTGCGTCTCGATGGGAAAAAAGTCGGGGAATCCGCCGTGATTCATCCGCCGTCGCTGTTCGCCAATGCCGGCTATGACCGGAAAAGTGGCTGCGTCGTGCTCAAGGCGACCAACTACCACGCTACCGCCGTGACAACACAAATCGAACTGGCGGGCGTCACCCGCGTGGGCAAGACCGGCCAGCATTTCATCATCCGGGCAGCGAAGCCATTTGCCGAAAACAGCCTGGAAAACCCACAACTCATCGTGCCACAGGAACTCAAACTCGATGGCTGCGCCCCGCGGTTTTCGGTCACCCTTCCGCCGTTCTCGGTCAACGTGCTGCGCATTCCCGCGGCCAGGAATTGACCCTGGAATCCAATACCCAATTGTCCTGAAACGATGCGCTTGTTACTATTATCCGCCGCCCTTGTGTTGGGAACCGGAACCGCCTTTTCCGCGCCGCCCGAATCCGCGGTTGTGCCGCCGCTCACGGTTGGGCCTGGCTATTACGCCATCATTCCTAACAAGATATTGCTGGCAAGCCAGATCAACCCGCCATTCGATCAAAAGCACGCGACGGTGAGATGGACCAAGGAGAGCGGCCCCGGCGAGGTGCGCTTCGAGAGACCTGACGCATGTGTGACATGAGCCTCGGCCACGGTGCCCGGCAAGTATGTGTTCCGGGTGAAGGCCGGCGACGGCCAAACCAGCGCCGATGCCACCGCCAGCGTGATTGTCTATCCGCCTGGCGAAAGATTCGGCAATCCGATTCTGCCGGGCATGTTCCCCGACCCGCATGTGATGTTCGACAACGGCAAATTCTATATCTACGCCACCTCGATGGAAAACCAGGCTGGCGGCTATGGGCGGGCCTCGGTGTGGATGTCCGACGACTTCGTCCATTGGCACATGAAGCTGACCAACTGGCCGGCTTACGGCAAGTTCGGCGGTGATATTTGGGCTCCCGACATCATCCGCAAGGGCGGCCGGTTCTATCAATTCATCACCCGCTCCGGCGGCTACGATACTTGGATCGGCGTTGCGGATCATCCTGATGGCCCATGGGAAAACCTGCGCCAGGACAACACTCCCATCGTCTCAGGCGGCGGCAAAGCCGGTCGGATCGTGCCAGCCTATAACATGGATTCGCAACCGTTCATCGATGACGACGGGCAGGCCTATATGTATTGGGGATGGGCCGAGTCGATGGCGGCCAAACTGACACCCGACCTGAAGGAGATCGACGGCGACGTCCACTTCCTGAAAGGGACAAAATGGCTGCCGGATGGTGGCACTCTGCCACAATGGTGGTCGCTTGATCTCGGAAAGTCCATGCCGGTGACACGGGTGGTCACTTGTCCCGAATTCAGGCACGTTGCCTACGGATACAAGATCGAATTGTCCGATGACAACAAGCGCTGGGAGATCTTCGCCGACCGCAGCACCAACACCACAGTCAAGGCCGGCGAAGGGTACACCGATACCGGCAAAGGCCAGGGCCGCTACCTGCGCATCACGATGAATTCCTGCCAGGGAAACTGGGCCGGCCTGTATGATTGCTCGGTCTATTCCGGTGACCGGTTGGTCTCGTTGGACAAGCCGGCGAGCGCCTCCAGCACGCGGGGCCCCGGCGCGGAACCTGCCAAGGCGGTCGATGCGTCCAATGGCCCGGAATTGGCGGATTTTGTCGAGGGTTCCTACATGCTCAAGCACAGCGGAACCTATTATCTGCTGTATTCCTCCGGGGCGTTGCATGACGGGAGTTACTGCGTGCGTTACAGCATGGCGAAACATCCTTTCGGGCCATTCACCACTCCCGCTAACAACATCGTGCTACAATCGAATGCCAATCAGACCACCCGCGGGCCAGGACACAATTCGGTGCTGAATTTCAAGGGGCAGCACTACATCGTATATCATCAGCACAACCAACCCCACCAGGGTGGCGCCTTGGTGTTCCGGCAAACCTGTGCCGACTTGCTGGAGTTCAATCCGGATGGAACAATCAAACCGGTGGTGCCGACGCAGACCGGAATTGGTGCGCTGCAACCGCTGGTGCCGCAGGGCAATGACCTGGCCAGGGGGAAAAATGCCACCGCCACCAGCGAGCTGAGCGGCGCCTATGTGGCCGGTTATGCCCTCGACCATAACAATGCCAGCCTCTGGCGTGCCGCCGATAACAGTTATCCCCAAGCGCTCACCGTCGACCTGGGTGGATCCTTCGACATCGCCCGAATCGAAACCAGCTTCGAATACCCCACGCTTTCCTACCGCTATGCCATCGAAACCTCTCCCGACGGCAAGTCATGGCAACCGTATGCGGACAAGACCGCCGGGTATCCGCCCGCCGTATGCCCGCGGGAGGATGTCAAGACCGCCCGCGCCGCATTTGTGAGAATCACCATTAATGCCTGCGAGCGCCCGGAGAACGCCGCCGGAATCTATAATTTCAAGGTGTTTGGCGTACACCCTTCCGAGGCGGGTCAATTATGACACTGAGCGAAAAATGAGACACAAAAACAAAAATATCCATGAAACTAGAACACAAAATGAGCAATACCCTGAAAGTTTCCACTGGCGCGTTGTTGATGGCCGTCATGGGCTTGACGGGCGTTAGCAGTGCCCAAACCAAGGAGGTGGAAATGAAAGCAGAAAAACCGGCGTCAGCCATTCAGTTTGACAATGCCACGTTTTACGGCGGGGACGGCAAGTTCGATGTCGAAAAGGGCAAGGACGCGATCATGGCCCTGATGAAATACCACAACTATCCGGTCTTCCCGGGGATGCGGGAGAAAATCTGGGTCTCGGACTACGGCACCGGCCAGTTCACCAAGCTCGGTTTGGCCGCATACCTGTTCAAAAACAACGAGGACGACAAATACATGCTGATGGATTTGTTCCTGCTGCCCGGCCAGATGCTGCCCGAGCATTGGCATTTGGACGGCGATAAGAACCCTGCCAAACGCGAAGGCTGGTTAGTCCGCTGGGGCTTGTCCCACATTGTCGGTGCCGGCGAAGCCAACCTCGGCAAGGATGTCGTGGTTCCGGCATGCCATAAGAACGGCGAGGTCACAGTGAAGCACGAGGTGGTCGCCGGACCGGGCACGTTTGTGCCGCTGGCCAAGGTATACACGCGGCACTGGCAGCTCGCGGGTCCTGAAGGCGCCATCATCACCGAGGTCGCCAATGTCCACACCGATGCCGCCGTTAGACACACGGATCCGAAAATCAACGACAACTTCCTCGGCAAGAAATAACTCGCATGACTGCGGACGGGAGCCACGGGGAGGATTTCCTGTTAGCTCCCGCCGCGGCAATCTCTCTGAATGGATAGGGAGTCAGGTGATCTGGAAAGCACGAGAATGACAACAAAGGTAATGCAGGCAGTGGTATATCATGGTCCCATGGACGTCCGCGTGGAAGAGATTCCGCGTCCGGAGTGCGCCGAGGGGGACCTGTTGGTCAAAGTGGATGCCTGCGCGGTGTGCGGGTCGGACATGAAAGCCTATCTATCAGGCAATCCGCGGATGCGGCCGCCGATCGTGGTGGGGCACGAGTTTGCCGGGGTGGTGGTGGAGGCGCGGGCTGCCGGCTTTGCGGTAGGTGAGCGGGTGGTGATGGCGACGAGTGTTTCCTGCGGGGAATGCGGCTATTGCGCACAGGGCTTGCGCAACCTATGCGTGAACCTGCGGCCCATGGGATTTGGCTACGACGGCGGCATGGCGGAATATGCGCTCATTCCCGCACAGGCGGTGCAAAACGGCCATGTGATCAAAGTGCCGCCCGCGCTGAACCCGCGCTCCGCCTGCCTGGCGGAACCTGTTAGCTGCGCGGTGAACTCCTGCGAAAACAGCGGCGTGAAGCCGGGTGACACCGTGCTGGTGATGGGTGCCGGCCCGATGGGCATTCTCAATGCCTTGGTGGCGCGGCATTACGGCGCGACCCGGGTGGTGCTCTCGGAAATCAACCCCGAGCGGCTGGAACAGGCCGCCGGCTTCGGCTTTGACCGCCTGGTGAATCCCGCGGCGGAAGACCTAGCCGCAATTGTCCTGGATCTAACGGATGGCTACGGGGCGGATGTGGTGATTGTGGCGGCACCCGCCGCAGCACCGCAGG
>CAIVSK010000042.1 GCA_903908495.1 Akkermansiaceae bacterium | reverse complement strand
GGACCGGCAGTGCCGTCAATGGAGTTTGGTGACACCACGAGCTTGAGCGCGGCGGCATGACCTTTCGCACTACTTCACCACCGGGAGATGGATTTCTCCGGCATTGTTGAGGACGCCGAATCCGTGCAGCAGCCACAGGATGACTGCGATCACGACGACAAGGTTAAGGATGGTTTTGATCATCCCCTGCATCGGGATGAAGGAGTTGATCAGCCAGAGGACCACGCCAACGACGATCAAAGTAAGGACTACGCCGATGAGAGGCATGGCCGAGAGTAACCGGAAGTGCCGCGTCGCGGTATGGGGACTAACCCTATTCGGCCGAGTGGACGACGTGAAACTGCGTCGGTTGCCAAGAAATGCGATGTGGAAGACGCCGACCCGAATGGCGCTTAAGTAAGCCCCATAGTTTTCTTGCTGAGCCGCTTGCGGCGCTGGGTGCCCGGCACCGTGGCGAAGAGCACTTGGCGGCTGAGTCGTTGCATCTGCCGCAGCGCCGCTTGCACGGTACGCCAGTTGGCAATGGCGGCTTTGAGCCACTGGTATTGCTCTTGGGATAAGGCCACACTGACGGTCTTGCCTTTGACTTTGCGCGTCCACTGGTAGCAGGGCCCGCCGGCACCCGGACCGCGGTCCTGCACATAGCCTTCGCTGATCCAGCCGGCCTGGGCCAGGACGGCCTTGAGCCGGTCGTATTCTTTCTGCCAGGGCGGCCCAGCGGCGGTTTTTTTCGGAGCCATACCCGATTAGAGTAGCATTGTTGTCAAGAGAGCGGTAGTACTACCGCTCTATGTCGAACCCTCCGTATTTTCCCGCCTTCCGGGCCCGGCTCGCCTCCCTGGGCCGGGGGGTGGCACGGGCGCTCCCGCGGCTGCGGCAATGCACCCTCAGCCAGATCGAAGCCGCCGTCGGCCGCTTCGTGCCGGCCGCGGCGTTCCAGCCGGCGCGCTCCGCGCGCGAGCGGCCCTATTCGTTGCACCGCACCTTCTGGTGTTTTGTCTGGCAGATGCTCAACGAGCAGGCCTCCTGCCGGGAGGTCGTGCGCCAACTGCAGGCGCTGCTCGTTTTGCAGGGCGGTCCGCCGCTCGACGCGGGCAACAGCGGCTACTGCCAGGCCCGCGCGCGGCTACCCCTGGATTTGCTCGAGTCGACGCTGGCCGACACCGCGCGGGCCGCCGACCAACGGGTCGGTCCCACCGGGTTCCTGCAAGGCCGCACCGTCAAAGTCATCGACTGCACCACGCTGACCTTGCCCGACACCGCGGAAAACCAGCAGTGCTATCCCCAGCCCAAATTCCAGCGGCCCGGCTGCGGCTTTCCCCTCCTGAAGCTCATGGTCATCGGCTCCCTGCGCAGTGGCAGCGTGCTGCACACCGTCCGGGGCAACTATTACCAAAACGAGATGCGCCTGTTTCACCTCGCCCGACCCACCTTGGCCGCCAACGAGATCGTCATCTATGACCGCGCGGCCGGTCACTTCGTCGGCGCCGTGCAGGTGCGGGCGCAAGGCGCCGATCTGATCAGCCGGGTGGCGGTGCGCCAAATCGACTGGCGCCAAGGCCGGCGGCTGGGCCCAGGCGACCGACTCGTCGAGTGGCGCAAGGGCGAGAAAAAACCGCAGTATCTGTCGCCGGCGGAGTGGGCCCAATTGCCCGACCAGGTGACCGTGCGGGTCGTGCGGGTGCGGGTGAGCCCCAAAGGGTTTCGCACCCGTGAACTCACGCTGGTCACCACGCTGCTCGACCCCCAATTATATCCCGCCGAAGAAATCGCCCAGGCCTACCTGCGCCGCTGGAAGCTGGAACTGTGCCTGGACGATTTGAAGACCACGCTGGGCATGGATCGATTGCGCTGCAAGAGCCCGGCCATGGTGCACCGCGAGATCCTCGCCCTGCTCATCGCCCATAATTTGACCCGCTGTGTCATGGCGGAGGCGGCGGGCCAACATGACGTGCCGTTGGAGCGGATCAGCTTCACGGGAACGCTGGACGCTTTGCGCCACTTCAGTGCCGCCCTCGCACACTGTCGCCGCGCGCGCCAACGCCGCCACGTCTGGGCGGAATTGCTCCGCACCCTCGCCACTGATCTGGTGCCCCTGCGCCCTCACCGCCGCGAACCACGCGCGCTGAAACGACGACCCAAACCTTACGCCCTCCTCAACAAACCGCGCCACCAATACCAAGAAACGCCCCATCGCAGTCGCTGGCATTCAATACGTTCCAACTAAGCGCCATTCGGGCCGGACCTCGTGTCCGGGCCGTCATAGTTTTTTCAGTAGCTGCGAGCGCCAGCGAGTGGTGAATCGTTCACTCGCCGGCGCTCGCGGCTACGTCCCGGTCCAGAGTCCAAAAATCAAAGGCGGACTGGTTTGACACAGAGTTCACGGAGGCAAGCAGGAGGGCACTGAGCGTTGCATCGGAGTAAACGCGACTGCGGTGTTCAACCAGCAGGTGAATTTAGATTTTCCGGGACCAGATCCCCAAGGTTTTCTCCGTGAACTCCTGATTGTGCTCTGTGGCCTCAGTGACAGGTTCGGCGTTTCGTGTCGTTTCGTGAGCTTCGTGGGCCAACCTCCGCTCCTTCTCCGGTTCTTCCCGTTAAACCCACAATCAGATCGGCCCGTTGGTCTTATTCGTGATCATTCGTGTCCATTCGTGGTTAAAACCTCCTCAGTTTCTTCCGTAGATTCCGGTCAAAATCCCAATCAGATCGGTTCCTCGTTTGATCCGTGTGCATCAGTGTCCATCCGTGGTTAAACTCCCCTCCCTGCTTCGCCAAGGCTTCGC
>CAIVSK010000041.1 GCA_903908495.1 Akkermansiaceae bacterium | reverse complement strand
TTCCGTTGGGTCGTGCCCTTGTCGCCCAAGTGGCCGTAGCGATGGTCGCCCCAGGCCGCCAGCGTGCCATCCGCGCACAATGCCAGGCTGTGGGCGTTGCCGGCGGCGATGGCGACGACTGTTTTGCCGGCGAGCACGCCGGTTTGATTGACCAACACCGGCGCGTTGCTTTGCGTCGTGCTGTTGTTTCCCAATTGGCCGTAGCCATTGTCACCCCAGGCAGCCAGCGTGCCATCCGCGCACAATGCCAGACTGTGGTCTTCGCCAGCGGCGATGGCGATGACCGATTTGCCGGCGAGCGCCCCTTTTTGATAGACCAGCACCGGCACGTTGCTTTGCATCGTAGTGCTGTTGATTCCCAGCTGGCCATAGCTATTGAAGCCCCAGGAGGCCATTGTTCCGTCGGAACACAACGCGAGGCTGTGAGAATGGCTGGCGGCCAGGGCAATCACGGACTTGCCGCCAAGCACGCCCGATGTGTCCACCAACACCGGCACGTTGCTTTGCGTCGCCGTGCTGTTGTTACCCAATTGGCCGTAGCCATTGTCACCCCAGGAGGCCAAGGATCCGTCTGAACTCAACGCGAGATTGTGAGAATATCCGGCGGTTATGGCAATCACGGACTTGCCGGCGAGCACACCCGTCATGTCAACCGGCACCGCGACACTGCTGTTTGACATACCGTTGTTACCCAGTTGGCCTTCGGCATTGTAACCCCATGCCACCAAGTGGATGTTCGCCCACTGCAGCACCAAGTCATTGCCGGTGCCGCCGAAGTAGTTTGCCACGAACGGATAGGTGGTGCCCGCGTATGTCAGACTCACCGACTGCCCTTGCTGCAGCTTGTCAAATGTGCCTTGGATGAATGCCAGGCCGGTGTTGTTCACCACGGTCAGGTTGGTGCCCACCGGCGGCGCGAAGCCCAGGGTGATGTCCACCGTGTTCCCTGTCGCAGTATAGCTGGCGGCGGTAACCGGGATCGTCGTGGGGGAGGTGAAATTAGCAGTGACCACTGCCGCGGGTGCGCTCGCGGCAACCAGGATCAGGCCAGTCCAAAGCAAAGCGAGGTGCGCAGGGAGCAGGTTCATTTGGAGACGGCTGGGGGGAGAGATCGGGGACAAAGAAAATCAGCAATCCGGCGCATGGCGCCCCCGTCACGAGGCAACAGGCCGTAAAATCCCCTTGAACAGGCGGAATAGGAGCGGTTTTTCCCACGGCTAACAACATAAATCCAACGGCAGACCAAATCTCCCCGCGCCGGCCAGGATAACGCCTCAGCCAGCCCCGGCCGATCATTTCAAATCGTTTGCTGGTGTTGCAATACGCAAGAGGCGAGTCCATGCGGCCGATGGTGACGAGCAGCCAAAGTAAAGTTACTGCACCCACAAACAAAGAATGGTCTTGCCATGATCGGTGCCAGCCGCGAACGCCCACTCTAGATCGCTCCGTTTCTCTGGGGGCCAGTGCCCGTGCTCTCGTTTCGTTTCATGAGGGCGGTCTTAAGGCAGTGGTGTGGCCTTTCGAGCGTTTAGGGAAGTTTCTCCGTAACCCATTGATAATCAAAAGTCGGGGCGGCCAGATTCGAACTGACGACTTCCTGCTCCCAAAGCAGGCGCTCTACCAGGCTGAGCTACGCCCCGTGCGGGGGCACCCTTGGTGAATCCGCTGCGGGACGCAAGCAAATCCGCCGGATTTTTGCAGAAAGCCGGAAATTATCCGGCGGGAGCGCTCGGAGAGCCGGATGGAGGTGGCTTGAGGAGCGGCAATTGCGCCGGATTTATCCAAGCCGAATTGCCCGCCCCAGCCGGGCTATTTGAAAAGGGGTCCTGCCTGCTGATTCGATCCGCCCAAGGCAATGGCCCTTGGCGCTGAGGGAACAGAATTGGGAGGGGGCCGGTCCGGCCGCGTGGCGCGATTTTCCGATTCCCCTGTGCGGCGGGATAGGCCAGGCTCGGGCATGCGCATTGATATAGTCACGTTGTTCCCGGAGGTTGCGCTGGCACCCTTGAGTGATTCGATCATCCAACGGGCGCGGGCGGCGGGGGTGGTTGAGGTGCGGGCGCACCAGCTGCGGGATTGGTCCGTCGACAAGCACCGGCGGGTGGATGACTCGCCCTGCGGCGGCGGGCCGGGAATGGTGTTGCAGCCGGAGCCGCTGTTTGCCGCGGTGGCGGCCCTGCGCGAGCCGGGCACGCGGGTGCTGTTGATGACGCCACAGGGCCGGCCGTTCAAGCAGGCGCTGGCGCGGGAACTCGCCGGGGAAGCCCACTTGCTCATCCTCTGCGGCCACTACGAGGGGGTGGACCAGCGGGTGGTCGAGGCGCTGGTGGACCTGGAACTCTCGATTGGGGACTACGTTCTAACCAACGGGGCGCTGGCCGCCGCGGTGGTGTGCGATGCGGTCATCCGCTTGCTGCCCGGCGCGCTGGGTGACGAGCGCTCGGCCGAGGAGGAATCGTTTTCCGACCCGCAATTGCTTGAAGCGCCGGCATACACCCGCCCGGTTGAGTTTCGTGGCATGAGTGTGCCGGAGGTGCTGCTGTCCGGCCATCATGGGAAAATCGCCGGGTGGCGGCGCCAGCAGGCGTTGGTCCGCACCCGCGCCAACCGCCCGGATCTGTTGCCATAGCGAGGCATTCACGTCAGACCCAAAACTTGGAGTTATTCGGAAGCACCGACCCGCCGTGTGGGATAGAGTTGGCAGTTATTCAGAAGAGAAGGAATTTGACCTACGACAGCATTTTTGGTTTCTCAAGGAATCCAAGGGAGTGGCCAGTCACCGTGGCGCGGGCGGGATGCCCGGTTGCCCGTGAGGCGCGCATGGGCGGAGTCTGGCGCAGGGCCATGCGCTTCGAAGAGGGTTCGGCAGGATGCCAAAACCGGCCGGCAGGATGCCTACCTCTATCCGGCCCGAACTTTGCCGCTGGCGAGGGGAGTGGCGTCGTGTATAGTCGCCCCAGATTTTATGTGGCACCACCCAATCGTCCTGATTTCATTTGCCGGGGCCATCGTCTCAGCGGCGGAGCCGCCGGTGCTTTTCAACCGCGACATCCGGCCACTTTTCATGCAACATTGCAGCGCCTGCCACGGCGGAGTGAAGGAGGCGGGCGGCATCTCATTCATCTATCGGGACAAGGCCCTCGGCATCGGCAAGTCCGGCGAACACCCGATCGTGCCGGGCAAGCCCGCGGAGTCGGCCATGCTCCGGCGCATCAAAAGCAGCGATCCGGACGAGGTGATGCCCAAGCCCAAACACGGCCCGCCGTTGACTGCCGGACAAATTTCCCTCATCGAGCGTTGGATCGCCCAAGGCGCGGAGTGGCAGGAGCACTGGGCGTACCTCGCCCCGCAGGCAACGCCAACGCCTGCAGTATCCGACCCGGCGTGGCCGACCTCAACGCTCGATGCGTACGTGCTTGCCCGCCTCGATCAGGAAAAGCTCAAGCCCGCTCCGGAGGCCACCGCCGCCGAGTGGTTGCGCCGTGCTTCCTTCGATCTGACCGGTTTGCCGCCGTCAGTAGAGGAGCTTCGCGCGTTTGAAACGAGCGTTGGAAACGACCCGATGCTTGCGCGGGAGCAAGTGGTGGACCGGTTGTTGGCATCGCAGCGGTATGGCGAGCGGTGGGCGGCGGTGTGGTTGGACTTGGCGCGCTACTCGGACACCTACGGCTTTGAGAAAGATCCGGCCCGCAACATTTGGCCGTACCGGGACTGGGTGATCCGGGCGTTCAACCAAGACATGGCGTACGACGAATTCACCATTGAGCAACTCGCCGGCGACCTGTTGCCGAACGCCAGCGCCGAGCAGCGGCTGGCGACGGGGTTTCACCGCAACACGCAGAACAACACGGAGGGCGGGACCGATGACGAGGAGTTTCGGGTGGCGGCGGTGATCGATCGCGCCAACACCACTTGGACCACCTGGCAGGGGACCACCTTTGGCTGCGTCCAATGCCATTCCCACCCCTACGACCCGATCCGGCACGAGGAATTTTACCGTTTTGCCGCCTTTTTCAACAACACCGAGGACTGTGACCTCGACGATGATTTTCCGACCCGGCGGATTGCCACCGACCCAGCGAAGCGCGAGGTGGCCGCGGCGCTGGAAACCCAGCTCCACACGCTGCGCGGACAACTCAACGAGCGCGGGCGGGCGCTGGCCGCCGCCACGGTTGATTGGCAGCCGTTCACTCCCGATGCCTTCGCGCCGAGCCACGGCACACTTGCGGTGGCGGCCGATGGCACGATTCGCAGCGAGGGTACCCTGCCGGTGGGCTGCAGCCACAAGTTTTCCGGGCCGGCGGCATCCTTCACGGCGCTGCGCCTGCGCCTGCTGCCGACCAACGACGACCCGAAAAAGTGGCCCGAGCGCGGTGCGCTGGCCTCGGCGGTGGGGCTCAAGCTCATTGATGCGGCCGGGGTCGCCACGGCCGTGCCGCTGAAGGAGGTATTTGCCGACTATCTGGCGGGCCCGTACGATCCGATGACGGCCATCCACGGCGGCGGCGGGGCGGGGGACTTCCCGAAACTCAATGGTCCGCGGTGGTTCGTGTTTGTGCCAGAGCAGGCCGTGACAGCTACGCCGGGCATGCGCCTGGAGGTGACCGTCAAGCAGGACGGTGCCACCACCGGCAATCAAGCCACCCCGCTGCGCCGCTTCGGGCTTGATCTGACAAACCAAGCGGCGTGGAGCGCGTTGGTGATCGATCCGGAGCGGCTCGCCGGATGGCAGTCCCACCAATCGCTCAAGCAGCAACTCGACGCCATCGCGGCCACGTTGGTGCCGGAGATGGTGGAGCGGGCGGCGGGCGGGCAGCGGGAAACCCGGGTGTTTGCCCGTGGCAACCGCCTGTCAAAGGAGCAAACCGTGGTCCCGGGCCTGCCGGCGGTGTTGGCTCCCGGCACCGCCGAGGCGGCCGGCATGAACCGGCTGGAGCTGGCGCGGTGGTTGGTGAGTGAGCGCAACCCTCTGAGCGCCAGAGTGCTGGCCAACCGCTTGTGGGGTGAAATGTTTGGCATCGGCATCGTGGAAACCGCGGAAGATTTCGGCGCTGCCGGGACGCCGCCGAGCCATCCGGAGTTGTTGGACCATTTGGCGTTGCGCTTGCGCGAGCACCACCATTGGTCGGTCAAGGGCTTGCTCAAGGACATCGCTTTGTCCGCCACCTACCGGCAATCTAACAGCATGTCCGCCGCCCTCGCGGGGCGCGACCCGCACAACCGTCTGCTGGCGCGCGGCCCGCGCACCCGCCTGTCTGCCGAGATGCTGCGCGATCAGGCGCTGGCGGTGGGCGGATTGCTGTCGGCGAAAATGTTCGGGCCGCCGGTGTTTCCGCCGCAGCCGGCGGGGGTTTGGAATTCGGTTTACAGTGGTGCGACCTGGACGGAATCGCAGGGCGAGGACCGGTTCCGCCGCGGAATTTACACGTACTCGAAACGCACCAGCGGCTTTCCGGGCTTCCTCACCTTTGATGCGCCCAGCCACGACCTGTGCTGCCCTCGCCGCTTGGCCACCAACACCCCCTTGCAGGCCCTCGTCACGCTCAACGATCCGGCCCACATCGAGGCGGCCCAAGGCCTCGCCAAACGCATGGCGGAACACTCCGCCGGACTGCGCGAGCAACTGGCTTGCGGGGTTTTGTTAGTCACGCAGCAAGCCGCCTCCGCCGCAATGCTCGACGAGCTCGCCGCCCTCCACGCCGCGGCCAGCGCGGACTATCAGGCCACTCCGGCGCTTTCCGCCAAGCTCGCGGCCACCCCGGAGGCCGCCGCCCTGGTGCTCACCGCCAACACCCTGCTCAACCTCGATTCCGCCCTGACCAAGTGAGACAGCCGCTCTAACAATCATGTTCGATCCGCACCCATTCCACCACGCGCAGCTGGCACACCTGACGCGGCGCCACTTTCTTTCCAAATGCACCAGCGGGCTCGGCGCGCTGTGGCTGGCCACTGCGAGCGGTCGCGCGTGGGGCGGGCTGCAACGCGATGCGGGCCGGCCGCTGGCACCGCTGGCGCCGCAGTTTGCGGCCACTGCCAAGCGGGTGATCTACCTGCACATGGCCGGTTCGCCGTCGCAGCACGAGTTGTTCGACTACAAACCGGAATTGGAAAAACTCAACGGCAAGGAATGTCCCAAGGAGTATCTCGAGGGCAGACAGTTCGCCTTCATCCAGGGCGTTCCCAAGATGTTAGGGCCGCAGTTTCCCTTCAAGCAACACGGCCAATCCGGTGCCTGGGTGTCCGACCGCTTGCCGCATTTCACCTCGGTGGTCGACGATGTGTGTTTTATCAAGTCGATGCACACCGACCAGTTCAACCATGGTCCGGCCCAGTTGTTGGTTCACACCGGCAGCCAGAACCTCGGGGCACCGGCCATCGGTGCCTGGGCCACCTACGGGCTCGGCTCGGACAATCAAAACCTGCCGGGTTTCATCGTTCTGACGTCCGGCGGCAAGAACCCCGACGCCGGCAAGTCGGTGTGGGGGGCCGGCTATCTGCCATCGGTCTATCAGGGCGTGCAATGCCGCTCGGAGGGCGAGCCGGTGCTCTATTTGGCGGACCCGCCCGGGATTACGCGGCCGCTGCGCCGCCGCGCGCTCGATTCCCTGGAGCGCCTCAACCGGCAGATTGCCGCGGACGTCGGCGACCCCGAGACGCTCACCCGCATTGCCCAGTACGAGATGGCCTACCGGATGCAGATGGATGCCAGCGATGCTTTCGATCTCAAGCAGGAACCCGCCGCCATCCACCAGGCGTACGCCACCCAGCCCGGCCGCGAGTCCTTTGCTAACAATTGCCTGCTGGCCCGCCGTCTCGCCGAGCGCGGCGTGCGTTACATCCAATTGTTCCACTGGGGGTGGGACTCGCACGGCGACAGCCAGGGCAACGCGCTCAACGGCGGCTTCACGGACCGCTGCCGGGAAGTGGACCAGCCGATGAGCGCCTTGCTCAAGGACCTCAAGCAGCGCGGGCTGCTGGACGATACGCTGGTGGTGTGGGGCGGTGAGTTCGGCCGCACGCCGATGCTGGAAAACCGCGGCGGCAACGACAATCCGTTTGTCGGGCGCGACCACAACCCCGGTGCCTTCACCCTGTGGCTGGCCGGCGGCGGCGTGAAACCCGGCATGACCCACGGTGCCAGCGATCCCATCGGCTACCAGGCGCTCGTCGACAAGGTGTCGCTGCACGATTTGCACGCCACGATGTTGCACCTCATGGGCTTCGATCACACCCAACTCACGTTTCCGGCCCAAGGCGCGCCCCAACGCCTGTCTAACATCACCAAGCCCGCCACCCGGGTGGTGCGCGAGATCCTGGCCTGAGGCGCAACGGCACTTGCCAAGTGCCGAGTGAAGTCGTCAGGCCCGGTGGCGATGGGTCACTCGCCGGTATCCGGATAGGAGCCGAGGAGTTTGACAAACGAGCAGTGCTTGCCAAGTTCGGTGAGGGCGTTGGCGACCTTGGGATCGGCGCAGTGGCCGGCCAGATCGACGTAGAAGATATATTCCCAGTCCTTGCGTTTGGACGGACGCGACTCAATCTTGGAGAGGTTGATTTGGAATTGATCGAAGGAGCGCAGGGCGTTGACCAGGGAACCGGGGCGGTCGTGGATGGCGAACAGGATGGAAGTGCGGTCGTTGCCGGTGGGCGGACAGGTTTTCTCGCCGATAACCAAAAAGCGGGTGGTGTTGGTGGCCCGGTCCTGGATGGATTCCTCGAGCAGGGTCAGCCCGTACAATTCTGCGGCGAGCATGCCGCCAAGCGCGGCGGCCCCCTCGGCGGCGTGGTTGCGGGCAAGCTGCGCGGCCTTGGTGGTCGACGATACCTCGACGAGCTCGGCAGTCGGGAAATTTTTCAAGATCCAGGAGCGGCATTGGCCGAACACCTGCGGGTGGGAATAGAGGATTTTGATTTGCTCGCGCGGAATGGCGGCCATCAGGCCGTTTTCGATGCGCAGCAAAATCTGGGCACAAATGTGCAGCGGCGAATCCACGAACAGGTCCAACGTGTGCGACACGGCACCTTCGGTCGAGTTTTCAATCGGCACCACGCCGTAGTCGACCCGGCGGCGGGCCACCTGGTCGAACACATCGGCAAAGTTCGGCTGTGCGGCGTAGGCCACCGAGTGGCCGAATTTCTTGATCGCGGCTTGATGGGTCCAGGTGCCCTCCGGCCCGAGGTAGGCGATTTTCAAGTCGTCCTCGAGGGCCAGCGCGGTGGACATGATCTCCCGATAAATCGCCCGGATCGAGCGTTCCGGCATCCGGCCACGGTTCATTTCCACCAGTTTGCGCAGCAACGCCTCCTCGCGCTCTGGTGCGTAAATCTGCAGGCCGTCGCGTTTCTTGATGAGCCCGACCTGGTGCACGAGCTCGGCGCGGCGTGACAATAGGTCTAACAAATCAAAGTCGATGCTGTCTATTTGCTTGCGGGTGTCGTCTAGGTTCACGGGAGCGGGTCAGGCGGGTTGGGGAGGGGGGCAGCCGCGCGTGGGGCGGGAGCGGGGGCGCTGCCGACGGCGCTGAGGGCGAGTTGCTGCTCGACGTCGGCGGCGGGGGCGGCGGTCTGGGGTTCGGGCAGTTTGACCTTGCGCAGTTCGGTGGAATTGGGCAGGTCGTCGATGGAGCGGATGCCAAAATGCTCGAAAAACAATTCGGTGGTTTCGTAGAGCAGCGGGCGGCCCGGCAGTTCGGCGCGGCCGCCGATGCGGATGAGATCGCGGTCGAGGAGTTTTTGCAGCATGCCATCGCAGGCGACGCCGCGCACGGCCTCGATGGCGGCCTTGGTGATGGGTTGGCGGTAGGCGATGATGGCGAGGGTTTCCATGGCGGGGCCGCTGAAGCGCTCGGGCTTGCGCTCGGGGAAGAGTTGCCGGACAAACTCGCCGTATTCAGCGCGGGTGAGGATCTTCCAGCCCTTGGGCCGCTCGCTGAGGGTGAAGGCGCGCTGGGTCTCGTCGTAGGTGCGCAGCAGCTCGCGCAGCGCCTGCGAGGCGTCTTCGGCGGAGGTTGCTGCCAGCGCGGTGAGCCAGTCGGGCAGCGCCGGGGGCGTCTTGCCATCTTCGATTTCACGGGCCCGCACGTCATCGGCCTCAGCAGCCCGGGCCCGCACCAACCGAGCGAGTTCGTCGGCGGTCAAGGGGGCTTGGGAGGCAAAGAGAAGGGCTTCGATGATCGCGCTTAGCTGCATGGCAGGGCGGCAGCGTAGGGGGGCTGGTGGGGGATTTCAAGCCTGCTGGACAAATCGTGACAAAAGAGTTATTTTACTCGAACCAAACTTTCTGCTTGCTGGAGCGAGGAAGAGGGGCTAATCCACCGCGCCCCTTTGGTGAGTTGGCGAGTTCGCGCCAATGCCGTACCTGGGAGCAAGCAACACACAAATCTCCGCGATATGTCCGCGACGCATTCCACTCCTAACTCCGCCAACGCCGCAAGCCCGCAGTCGGCGGCCTCACCACGCGCTCATGCTCCGGCTCCCGCGAAAGCGCCAGCCGCCAAGGGGAAATCCTTGAAGCCAGTCCCGTCCAAGGCTGCGGGGAAATCCGCTGCGGCCGCCAAGAGCGCCGTTAAAAAAGCCGGCACGGACCAGACCAAGGTGGCGCCCAAGAGTGGCAAAGCCGTTGCGAAGCCAAGCGCCAAGCCGGCGAAGCCCGCACCCAAGGGCGCGAAGGCTGGGCCGAAAGGCGCGACGGCTGAGCCGAAGGTCGACAAGGCGGCAGCGCCTGTCGATCAGACGGCAGCGCCGAAGGCCAATGAGGCGCATGAGGCCAAGCCGAAGGCGCTCGTCACCGAGCACGCCGGCTCCGAGGCTGCTGCCAATCACGTCAACCACGTGAGCGCGGAGCCGTCCGCCACCGGGACGGTGCCAAAAATCGCCGCCAAGAACGACAAGCCGGAGCACAAGAAAGAGCGTGCGCACGACGACAGCCACAAAAAGCCGGTGATCAGGCGTTCCTCGCTGGTGGACTTTCCAGTGCCGCCGGCTCCGGTGCGGCCGCCGTTTGTGCCGCCCAAGCCAGTGGCCGTCGCCACCGAGGAATCTGCCCCGGTCGGCGTCAACGCCTCCCACAGTACCGCTTTTATCCAAAAACAGCGTCAGCGCTTGCTCGATCTGCGCGACGATCTGGTCGATGCCCTCTCCGGGATGACCCGCGACACCATCCGCAACGCTCCTGAAGGCAGCGAGGCCTCCGGCAGTGGCATGCACCAAGGCGATGCCGGCAGCGATGCCTACGACCGCGATTTCGCCCTCTCGGTGCTGGCCAAGGAGCAGGACGCGCTGTATGAAATCGACCAAGCCCTGCGGCGGATCCAAAAAGGCATTTACGGCTTGTGCGAAATGTCCAACCGCAAAATCCCGCAAGCCCGGTTGGAGGCCATCCCGTTTGCGCGGCTCACCGTGGAATGCCAGTCGCAGTGGGAGAAGGAATATGGCAACCGGCGCTTCCGGCCGTCCAATGAAGTGGGCTTCAGCGGTGGGAATTTGATTGAAGATGAAGATTCTGAAACGGTTTTGCTTGACGAAGATGAAGATTGAACTAGTTTCGCCCTCCCAAGATTTTCCCCCATGGCACGCGACATCATAATCCTAGAATGCACTGAGGCCAAAGCCGCAGGCACCCCGACTTCCCGTTACGTCACCACGCGTAATAAAAAGAGCCTGCGCACGCCGGGCCGCCTTGAAAAGGTGAAGTTCAATCATTTCCTCAAAAAACGCACCCTTCACCGCGAACTTCGCTAACATCCACCATGCCCGAGCCAAAAACCGTTGAACGTCGTATCGCCTTCCGCAAGGCGAACCGCAAAATGCCGAGCCGTCGGCATGACATCCCGGCCGAACAGGTCGTGCACACCAATCCGGAGCTGCTCTGCAAGTTCACCAGCGAAACGGGCAAGATTTTGCCGCGCCGCGTGACCGGCGTGTCTGCCAAGTTGCATCGCCGGATCACCCGTGCGATCAAGCAAAGCCGCGCCATCAGTCTGCTGCCTTAAGCGGCGGCTGAGAGGCCGCGCTTTCCGCTAGGAGCCAGTCCGCACCTACGGACCGGCTCTTTTTTTGCCTTGCCAGATCATGCAGGAACTCAAGGACACCCAGAACGAGTGCGATGACCGCTGCCTGCCCATCGATCGGGTCGGCGTGAAGGGCTTGCGCTTCCCCGTGGAGGTGCGCGACAAGGGCGGCAGCGTCCAGCGCACCGTCGCCACCGTCTCGCTGGCGGTGGATTTGCCCGCCCATTTCAAGGGCACCCACATGAGCCGCTTTGTCGAGGCGCTGCATTCGCATGGCGGCTGCCTGGATGTCCATTCGATCCTCGCGTTGCCGCGGGAGTTGCTCAAGCGCTTGGATGCGCGCAAGGCCCACTTTGAGATCCAGTTCCCGTTTTTCCTTTCAAAACCGGCGCCGGTGTCGGGGATTGTGGGTCTGTTGGATTACGAAGTCCGCTTTGAAGTGGACGCGTCGGCCGAGGGGGTGACGGATTTTGTGGTGACGGTGATGGTGCCGGTGACCACGCTGTGTCCGTGTTCCAAGGCGATCAGTGACCGTGGCGCCCACAACCAGCGCGGCCTGGTCACCTACGCGGTGCGTTCCAGCAAGCCGATCTGGATCGAAGACCTCATCGCGCTGGTCGAACGCTCGGCCAGTTGCGAGTTGTTCAGTATTCTCAAGCGGGTGGATGAAAAGGCCGTCACCGAGCGCGCCTATGACAATCCCGTGTTTGTGGAGGACCTCGTGCGCAATGTTGCATCGCGCTCCAATGCCCACGCCACCATCACCTGGTACCGCGTCGAGGCCGAAAACCACGAGTCCATTCACAATCACAACGCCTACGCAGTGATTGAGAAGCCGCGCTAGCTGCGCAGGTGGCTGCGGCGTCCCGGCCCCATACTGTGAGTTTAGCAGGTGGACGGGCATCTTGCCCAATCCTGTTCAATTAGCACATATCTTACGATTAGAGGACCCAGGCTGATTGCCCGGACCTTCTGTGGCACGCGCATTCTGCCCGCCGCCCTGCGGTGGCGAGTCGCCACCCTCAAGGAGTGGTGGCGTCCCGCCGCCATGGCCCATGCGCAGAGCAAGGGCAGCCGCCTGGTGGCCTTTTCTTGCACAACTCATGGGCAAATGTGGACAGGATGCCCACTCTCCGTGAAGGGGACACCCGCCAGCAAGCTGGCCGCCTTCTTCCTATCTGGCTCCCGCTCTGCCTAATTGAACAGTATTTGGCATCTTGCCTGTCGTTTTGTGACCGTTGCGTGACAGTAAAAAGCCGCCTCCCGCGGTGGCGGGAGACGGCTGGTGAGGGAAGACAGTTCGTGTCAGGCACCTGCCGCTCAGGCGGTGGGCACGGTGACGATGGTCTTGAGAATGCGCGAGGCAATCTGATAGGGGTCGCCCTGGGAATTGGGCCGGCGGTCTTCGAGGTAGCCCTTGTAGTTGGCGTTCATGAAGCTGTGGGGCATGCGCACCGACGAGCCGCGGTCGGCCAGTCCGTAGGTGAACTTGTCGATCGACTGGGTCTCATGCAGGCCGGTTAGGCGCAGGTGGTTGTCCGGGCCGTAGACGGCGATGTGCTCCTCGCGATATTCCGCGAAAGCGGCCATGAGGGCATCGAAGTAGGCTTTGCCGCCGACTTCGCGCATGTGGGTGGTGGAGAAGTTTGCGTGCATGCCCGAGCCGTTCCAGTCGCCGCGGATCGGCTTGCAGTGGTACTCGACGTCCACACCGTACTTTTCGCACAGCCGGTTGAGGATGTAGCGGGCGGCCCACACCTGGTCGGCGGCGGTTTTGGAGCCTTTGCCGAAGATCTGGAATTCCCACTGGCCTTTGGCGACTTCGGCGTTGATGCCTTCATGGTTGATGCCGGCGTCGATGCACAGGTCGAGGTGCTCTTCGACGATTTGACGGGCGACGTCGCCGACGGCCTTGAAGCCAGCACCGCAGTAATAGGTACCCTGTGGTGCTGGGAAGCCGTCGGACGGGAAGCCGAGCGGGCGGCCGTCCTGGAACAGGAAATACTCCTGCTCGAAGCCGAACCATGCGCCCGGATCGTCGAGCACGGTGGCGCGGTGGTTGGAGGGATGCGGGGTGGTGCCGTCGGGCATCATGACCTCGGCCATGACCAGCGCGCCATTGCGGCGGGTGCTGTCCGGATACACCGCCACCGGCTTGAGCATGCAGTCGGAGCTGCGGCCTTCGGCCTGCTGGGTGGAACTGCCGTCAAAACCCCACTGTGGGAGGGCTTCGAGCGACGGGAAGCTATCGAAGTCTTTGACCAAAGTCTTGCTGCGCAGGTTCGGGACCGGGGTGTAGCCGTCGAGCCAGATGTATTCCAGTTTGTATCTTGCCATGGTGATGGGGTGTTGGTGGTGGGGTTGGTGTTGTGGGGTTGGTCTGAGAATGGGGTAGGGATCGGCCTTTCAGAGTGTCCGCCTGTGGCTGGAAAGCGGAATCCATGCCAAATCGATCTCGATTTTCATGAATGTTCCAATTCGAGTCATCCGGGAAGTCACTTCGGCCGGCTCCGGTGACGGCGCGCAGGTTGGTATCGCGAATTCCAAGATTGTCAAGCGTGCGCAATGTCGTGTGGGCAATTTTCACCCTCTGCGTGATTGAGCCAAAGCGGTGTCGCGCTGGCGCTTGCCACACGCAGTCCACACTTGCGCGGCACCTGCGCGGCCACAGTGGGCAGCCCTGCGGTTCATGCGCTCTCGACGGCCGGGGTGGTGACCGTCACGACGATGAGGGTGGTGTCGTCGATCCCGCAATTGTCGATCGAACGGGTGAGGAGCATTTCGGCGGTGGGCAGCGGGTTGGTCGGGCACTTGGCCAGGGCGTCGGCGATGTGGCGTTCCCACAGGCCGTCGATGAGGCCATCGGAGCAGATCAGGAAGCGGTCGCCGGGGTAGTAGGGAATGGCCGCGAAGTACGGGCAGACGCCGGGGTGGCCGCCGCCGACCACTTCGTAGAGGGCGGAGCGGCGCGGGTGGTTGCGGAACTCGATTTCGGAGATTTCGCCGCGTTGCCATTGGCCGAAGGCGGATGTGTGGTCGCGGGTGAGGAGGGTGAGCTGGCTGTGGCGGGACAGATAGATGCGTGAATCCCCGGCGTTGGCGAGGTAGAGGTTTTCCGGGGTGAACCAGGCCAGCGCGAGGGTGGCAGCCATGCCGCGGCATTCCTC
Organism: Akkermansiaceae bacterium; assembly: GCA_903908495.1. Taxonomy (GTDB): domain Bacteria; phylum Verrucomicrobiota; class Verrucomicrobiia; order Verrucomicrobiales; family Akkermansiaceae; genus Luteolibacter. The sequence goes on along the minus strand of CAIVSK010000041.1, from coordinate 5,307 downwards.
GCGGGCGGCGGCGGCGGCGTTGATGTGCTCATGGACCGAGCGCAGGGCCTCGCCCAGATGGCTGAGGCAATCGGGAAACAAGCCAGCGGCGGCGACCTTGAAGGTTTCCGGGATGATTTGGCACATTTGTTGGAGGATGAGCGCGGACGCTAAATCCCCTGCATTGCCGCCGCCCATGCCATCGGACACGGCAAACACCAGGTCCTGGCTGGCGAGCGAATGAATGCCGTGGGACGGCAGCGTCTCGGCTCCCCGCAGACCCGAGGCGAAGGCGGCGAACGAGTCGTCGTTGCGGGGCTTGCGCGACCCGCTGTGCGAGCGGGCGGCCCAATGAAGGATCGCGGCGGCGGGCACGGGGTGGGTTTAGGGAGTTGGAGCGGTGGGGGCCGTCGTCAGCCCGGGCGGAGGCGGGAGGATTTCGGCGAGTTCAAAGTCGATCACGCAAAAGCAGCCGAGTTTATCCGAGTAGGTGATGTTGCGGGCTTCGGCATCGAGGTGGCGCACGCCGTACTCGCGCTCGAGTTTGGCGAAAATCCGGTCGGCCTTGTCCTTGGTGATTTGGCTGGCGGGTTGGCCGCAATTGGTGGACACGAAGTAGAGTTCCTCGGGGTGTTCTTCCAGCAGTCTTGGGACATACGGGCACTCGCGCTCTTCGAGCACCTTAAGCACGGCCACTTCGGTGGCATAGCGCTCGGCGGCAGCGGTCCCGCGCAAGCGTTTGTGGACGTTGCCGTAAAAGTCGATCCGCACCAGTGAGCGGATGCCGTCTTTGAGCGGTTCGAGGGCCATGGCCGGCGCGTGGCAGCGCCGACCCGAAGAAAGCCCCTGGCAGCAGGCTTGTCACGCGGAAAAAGACGCAAGACGCGAACCCGGGGGTCGAGTGTGGAGCAGGCGGTCACTTAAACTTTAGCGAGGTGGAGCCTCAGACCAGGCGAGAGGTGAAGAGGATTGATGATTGCCGATTGATGAACGTTGATTGCTGATGTGAGCTTGGGCACTAGATTCAGCACGAACCAAGCTCACTTCAAAAATCCAAAATCAACAACCGTCAATCGTCAATGAATCTGGTTCTGGAAAACTTGACTCCTTCACAAGGACTCTTCTCTGGCGTCCTGGCTCACCCATCAGCCAAGGGGTACTCGCCATCGTCGTCGACCCCGTGCCAGCCGAGCGAGCCGAAGGCACCGAGGATGGACGTGATTGGCTCGCCCTCCTCCTCGCCCTCGCCGTGTTCGATGGTGGCGGCCCGGCAGAGGCCGTTGACGCATTCGATGCTGATGACGCTGCGGAAGCCGTAGACATGGATCAAATCCCCCCAGACTTTGCTTTCGTGGGTGGGTGCGAAGTGCGCCTTGCGAAGGGCTTCGAGAATTTCGGCGATGGTGCTCGGTTCTTGCGAGCGTGGGATGAGAAGCTGGGTTTCCATGGTGAGGTTCGGGGGCCGCTACGTGGCAGGCGCAGGGGCATTTGCAAAATCGGGCAAGGCATGTCGAGACCCGATTGTGAAATCTCTTCGGCCAAGCCGCCATTGGGCCATTCTTCGGCCGGACATTTTGCAAGAGATTCCTTGGATCTGGCGGGTGGGTGGGTATTGTTTGTGGCAAAGGATGCTCCCATGAATACCCCCTCACACCCGCTTTCCGAGCCGTTTTTCAGCCGCCTTAGGCGCGGCAGCCCGCAGCTAGCGGATATTCCAACGGTAATGCGGATTTCCGGCGAGAAATCCCCGGCGCTCTGGCGGTTTTTCCGCTTGCGCGGCCTGCCCGCCGTCTGTTGCATGGCACTGGTTTCACTGGCCTTCGGGGATGATTGGCCACAGTGGCGCGGCCCAACCCGCGATGGCGTCTGGCATGAGACCGGCATCATCGAAAAATTTCCCCAGCCGCAGATCGAGTTGCTGTGGCGCACGCCCGTAGCGGGTGGTTATTCAGGGCCCACGGTGGCCAACGGACGGGTCTACGTGACCGACCGTCCGGACCAAGCGGAGGACAGCGAGCGGGTGCTTTGCCTCGATGCGCGGAGTGGTAAAATCCTTTGGAGCAAGGAATATGCCTGTGCCTATGCGGGGCTGGGTTACCCCGATGGGCCCAGGGCCTGCGTGGCCATCGACGACGGCCGGGCGTACTCGCTGGGCGCGATGGGGCACCTGCGCTGCTACGATGCCGTCAGCGGCGATCTGCTTTGGAACAAGGATCCGGGCAAGGACTACACCATCGGCAAGATCATTTGGGGGATCTCCGCCGCGCCGCTGGTGGAAAAGGATTTGCTCATCGTGCAGCTGGGGGCGCGGCCCGACGCTTGCATGGTGGCGCTCGACAAACGCACAGGCGAAGAAAAGTGGCGGGCCCTGGATGACAAGGCCTCATACTCCGCGCCCATCGTCATCGAACGCGCGGGCCGGCGTTTGCTGCTGTGCTGGACCGGCGACAACCTGGCTGCGCTGAATCCGGCCACCGGCGCGGTTTTCTGGAAATACCCCACGCCGCAGGCGAAAATGGTCATCAACGTGCCCACCCCGGTGGTCTCAGACGAGCGGATCTTTCTGACGTGTTTCTACGACGGCTCATACCTGCTCGGAATGAATCAGGATCCGCCGGCGGTGCAAAAGATCTGGCGTCGGCAGGGCGCGAGCGAGAGGGAGACGGATGGCCTTCATGCAATGATCGCCACGCCGGTTTTCCAGGATGACTATATCTATGGGGTGGACAGTTACGGGCAGTTCCGCTGTCTGCGGGCCGATACCGGCGAGCGGGTGTGGGAGGACCTCACGTTGGTTCCCAGCGACCGCTGGGCAAACATCCACATGGTGCGTAACGCCGATAAAGTCTGGATGTTCAATGAGCGCGGCGAACTCATCATCACCCGGCTCTCGCCCACCGGCGTCGAAGTCATCAGCCGCGCCAAACTCATCGAGCCCACCAAGGGCCAGTTAGGCATGCGCAAGGGCGTGTGCTGGTCGCAGCCCGCCTATGCCGGGAAATGCATCTTCGCCCGCAACGACAACGAGATCGTCTGCGCCAGTCTGGCCGCACCAGCCGCAGGCGACCCGCCCCCACCCGCAGGAAAATAGCCAACCGGGGACCGGAGATCGTGTCGAGTCCAGCCCGTAAACCCGCCGTGGAGCGTCCTCTCACCGCCCTGTTTGTCGATTGCGATTCCTACTTCGCGTCGGTCGAGCAGCACTTGGATCCCAGCCTGCGCGGCCGGCCGGTGGGAGTGGCCCCGGTGCTGGCGGAAACCTCGTGCTGCATTGCGGCCAGTTACGAGGCCAAGGCGTTTGGGGTGAAGACCGGCACCCGCATCAGCGATGCAAGGAATATGTGCCCCGGCATCGCCATCGTGGAGGCCAACCCGCCGGAGTACGTCCGCTTCCACCACCGCGTCGTGGCGGCGGTCGAGGACTGCATTCACGTCGAGGCCGTCCTCAGCATCGATGAAATGTGGGCCTGGCTCCCCTACAACCTGCGTGAACCCGCCAACGTCGAGGCCATCGCCAACAAGATCAAGGCCACCGTCGCGCGGGAGGTGTCGCCGGTTATCAAGGTGAGCATCGGCGCTGGTCCTAACAAGTATCTTGCCAAGATCGCCAGCAAGATGCGCAAGCCCGACGGCCTTTTCATCATTCAGCAGCACCAATTGCCTGACGTCCTGCACCCGCTCAAGCTGCGCGACCTGACCGGGATTGGCAGCAGCATGGAGGCGCGCCTGCATTCCTTCGGCATCCGCAGCGTGGAACACCTGTGTGACTCCACCAAGCCTGAGTTGCATAAGGCGTGGGGCGGTGTCCTCGGCGATCGCCTGTGGCACCTGCTGCGCGGCGACGAAATTCCCGATCTGGCATCCTCCCGCAAATCCCTCGGCCACAGCCACGTGCTGCCGCCGGCCAGTCGGACGCCCGACCAGGCCTGGCCGATCCTCTGCAAGCTGCTGCACAAGGCCTGTGAGCGGCTGCGTGCCGAGCACCTGCTCACCGGTTCGCTCACCCTCCAGCTCGGCTTCGTCCGCGGTCCTTCGTGGTCGGCGGACGCCCATACGGTGGAAACCGACTCGACCATCAACCTGATGCACCTGATGCAGCGTTTGTGGCGGGACCGGCCTGAGCCCGGTTGCCTGATTCTGAAAGTGGGCGTGGTGCTCACGCGTCTCTGCGAGCAAGGCAACCACACGCCCCAGTTGTTTCAGGACGCGGATGCCGCCGATCCCGCCGCCGATCCCGCCGCCGGCACCGCCGCCGAAAAGCACCGCCGCCTCGATGCCGCCCTTGACAAGCTGCGCGCCCGCTACGGCCGCAAGGTCATTTACTACGGCAGCGTGCAGGAAAGCCGCGATGCCGCCCCCATGCGCATCAGTTTCACCCATATCCCGGACGCGGAGGTGGAGGGGGATTGAGGGCCATGGGCAGCTATCCCACCCGGTGGGATCGAAATGGGCCGGATTGGCTTACAACGAGCACAGGACCCGGATTGAGAGTGGCGAATTCGCGGACCTGTGGTTTGATGAGGGCGTTGCCGACAGCGCAAGGATTCCCAGCCCCCCGATCTTTTTTCAGTGATGACACCGACTCCCAACCAACTTTTTGCGCAATACGAGCGAGGTGAGATTGATCGCGGGCAATTGCATGCGCTCATGGCGGTGCATGCCCGCGAGTTGATCGTGGAAATGGAGGATGACTATCAAAATCCGGCCAAGGCCTGGCTTGAGGGACTGTTGGCGCGGCGTGCGGCGGGCCGCCTGGAGCGACGTCATGGTGCCCGCCTGCTGCGCGAAATCCTCGTCGCGCTGGCCGAGGTGCCGGATTTCCCCCCGGCGCGCCACTTGTGGAATGCGGCCCACCCGGACGTGCCGCCGCATTGCTTTCTGCGGATGAGGCGCGAGCCGGTGTTCAGGATCGTCAGCATCGGGCACCAGCCGGAAGCGATCGAGTTGATAGTCGAGCACGGGGAGGCCGGGCGGGGGAGGGGGACGCGCCGGAGGTTCGTCCTGAAGCGCGACGCGCAGTGGCGCTTGCAGGCAGAGACGGAAGGGTGAGGTCCGGTGGCAGCCACTCCCGGCGCGGGACACTGTCCCCCCAGTCCAAGCCAAGCGTAGGAGACGTCCGCCAAGGAGGGGCAATCTCCGAATCGCCCAAGACCATGAAGGGCCAATGGGAAGCGGTTAGCCTAGAATGGACGATGGAAACCACGGATTTCACGGAATGCACGGATTAAGAAAGAGTTATGAATTATTTGGTAGACACCTTTAGGGTGAGCCGAGGAGTAGATAGATTGAGGTCGCATTCTCCGTGTAATCCTCTTCAATCCGTGAAAT
>CAIVSK010000040.1 GCA_903908495.1 Akkermansiaceae bacterium | reverse complement strand
GCCACCTTGATGGTCGGTTCGCCGGTGCGGGTGATGAAGGTTTCGCCCTCGATGCCGACCCAGTCACCGCGGTCCAGGCATTTCCACACCGCCGCCTCGTGCTCGGATAGATTTTTGGTGCCGACGTACCCCTGGATCGAGCCGTGGATGTCGCCGACCTGGATGAAGCACGACTTGCCCATGTCGCGCAGGGCGCTGATGCGGCCGGCCACCTTCACCTGCAGGCCTTCCGCGAAATTCGCCTGCAGCGCGGCCGGGGTGGTGCTCACGTCGAAGCGCGCGCCAAACGGATCCACGCCGAGATCGCGGAGTTTGGCGAGTTTCTCGCGGCGCACGGCGATGAGTTCGGCTTCGGTGGATTGGGGGGGCAGCGGGGTGGCGGAGTCGCTCATGGCAGGCAAGGGCATAGGCGGAACCGACGTCCGATGCAAGGACAGCTTTGTGCAGGAAAACTCCCAGCGTCGCGCCGACGCCCGCCAACGGCAGCAGTAACCGTGAGAACTGTTAGCAAATCGTTTCGACGATCGTCAGAATGATTTGCTAACAAATACGGCGGTTTGTCATGGCGCGAGAAATGCGGCTCGAGAAATGCGGCTCGAAAAATGCGGCGCGAAAAATGTGGCGCGAAAAATGTGGTGCGAGAAATGCGGTTCGAAAAATGTGGCGCGAAAAATGTGGTGCGAAAAATGTGGCGCGAAAAAAAGAGCTGCGAAAAAAGGGGTTGCAATGGCGGGCGAACGCGGGTTGACTCTGCGGGCCGTCAGGGGCCGTGGAGGTTCGGCAGGCGAACCCCGCCAGGACTTGATCGTAGCAACGGTAGTTTGTCCGGATTTGCCGCGGATTCCCTGGCGGCACTTTTTTGGCGATTTTGGTTTTTGCTTGCGCCCCTCGGCAACTCGGAGAGAATCCGCGCCCCGCGCTGCGGTCCGACCCCATGAGCGAATCCCCCAAATCTGTCAGCATTGAACAAATCGGCGAGGTGCTGCGCCAGCATCACTCGTTCGTGCTGCTCAGCCACGTGCGGCCGGATGGCGACGCGATCGGCTCGCAAATCGGCCTTGGCAGTGCCTTGAAGGCCGCAGGCAAGAGCGTGCGCTTGTTCAACGAGGACGGCTTGCCGGAGAGCCTGGCGTTTTTGCGCGGCTCGGAGCTCATTGAACGCCCGCCCGCCTCCCCGGTGGAGGCGGATGTGGTCATTGCGCTGGACACGGCCACCCGGCCACGGCTCGGCGAGGCCTGCCTGCACGCGGTTTCCAAAGTGAAGTTGTGGCTCAATATCGACCACCACATCTCCAATCCCCATTACGGCGACCTGAATCTCATCGATGCCACCAGTCCGGCCACCGGCGAAATCCTCTACGAACTCATCATCGCCCTCGGCCTGCCCTTGCCCGACGAATCGCGCGACGCCCTCTACGTGGCGGTTTCCACCGATACCGGCTCGTTTCAATACCCGTCAACCACCGCCAAAACCTACGACATGGCGGCCGATCTGATCCGCCGCGGGCTGGACGTGGGCACGCTCAATTCCAATACCTACGACAACCACCCGTACCGCCGTCTCGAATTGTTGCGCGCCTTGCTCAACACCCTCGAACGCTCGCCCGACGGCGTGGTGGCCCACTGGACATTGCGCGAGACCACGCGCCGCGAGTTGGCGCTCTGCGCCGAGGACAGCGAGGGCCTCATCGACGTGATCCGCGCCATCCGCGGGGTCCAGGTGGCTGTGTTTTTCGAGGACTTGCCGGATGGCACCACCCGCGTCTCGATGCGCTCCAAGGACCGCCGCTACGATGTCTGCCGGATCGCGGCGGAATTCGGCGGCGGTGGCCACTCGCTGGCCGCCGGCATCCGGATGCACGCGCCGCTGGATGATGCCAAAGCCCGCGTGCTGGCCGCCATCCAACGCCGCACCGAAGAAGTGCAAGGGATTTGAAAACCGCAGATGACCCCTGGCAGAAAGCACTAAATCTTAAATTCTAAACAAATCAAGAACCGGCACAATTCGACTTCTCCACCCCCTCTTCGTTTAGAATTTAATGCTTAGAATTTAGTGCTTTTCTCTTCCTGACCTCTGACTTTATGCGACCCAACCCCATGGAACAAGACGGCCCGAGCGGCGTCCTATTGATCGACAAGGCCCCGGACATGACCTCCCACGACGTGGTGGCCATCGCCCGCCGCGCCCTTAACACCAAGAAAATCGGCCACTGCGGCACGCTCGATCCGATGGCCACCGGCTTGTTGATGCTGGTCATCGGCCGCGCCACCAAGATCCAGGACCTGTTGATGAGCGAGGACAAGCTCTACGAGGGCACCATCACCCTGGGCAGCAGCACCAGCACCCAGGACCGCCAGGGCGATGTGCTGGAAACCAAGCCGGTGCCGGATCTGACCATCGAACAAATCCACGCGGCCTTTGATACCTTCGTCGGGCCTTTCGAGCAAATCCCGCCGATGGTTTCGGCCATCAAAAAGGACGGCGTGCCGCTGTACAAACTCGCCCGCAAGGGGCAGGTCATCGAGCGCGATCCGCGCCCGGTGCACATCACCTCCTATGAAGTCACCCGCGTGGCGTTGCCGGAAATTGATTTCACGGTGCATTGTTCCAAGGGGTTTTATGTGCGCACCTACGCCCACGACCTCGGCGAACGCCTCGGCACCCTGGGCCACCTCAGCGCCCTGCGCCGCACCCGCTCGGGCAAGTTCACCCTCGAGCGCGCCGTCGGCGTCGCCGATTTGAAAACCACCCCGCGTGAGGACCTGCTCAAAGCCATGATCTCGCTTGCCGAAATCTCGCTGATGCGCGGTGCCTGAGTTTTTTCCTAACCAAATCAAGCGGCCATGGCCAGTCGGCTCAGTTCCATCGTCAAGGCGCTCACCCCGCTGATCAACGCGTCGAGCGGACTGGTCGGATTGTTAGGTGAGCGCCAAGGCCAGAGCCGCGCCCTGGCAGCTGATTCCGGCCGAGCCAAGCGCGAGGAAGACCTGCTGCGGTTGGGCAACGTGCTGGCGCAGGCGATGGAGCAGTTGCAGGCCACGGCGCAAGAGTTGCGGGAGCAGGCGCAGGTCTACGAATCCCAGCGCGCTCGCATCCGCTTGGCCTGTATCTTTTCGGTGCTGGCTCTGGTGATGAGTGCGGCGGCGCTGCTGTGGGTCGTTTTCAGGTGAGCTGCGCCAGCGACGAATCCCCCGGCACTGCGGCGCCCCTAACTACATCGCCCTGATGGGATGCCAAGGCGGAGGGGGCCATTGCAGCCCCTGCTGCGATCCCGGTCGGGCCGCTGAATTCGACCATCACATCCAAGGCGCAAGCGGCGAGATACCTGTCGCCCAGCAGGATCAGTCCGATTCGCGTGGTTTGACGGGCCCATTGAATGGTTTCACATGGCAGTCCTTGGCCCATGCGTTCCACTCCTGGGCGAGCCTGGCGGTCACCTCGGGATTGGCGGCTGCGACATTGTGGATTTCGCAGCGATCCGTGGTCATGTTGTAAAGTTCCCATTCGGGCGTTGCGGGCGTGCGCTTGCTCATGACGAGTTTCCACGGGTCGTGCCACAGCGAGCGGGCATTTTCGTGCTCGAAGCCGAGCACCCGGGGGGGCAAGGCCTTGCCCTGGAACGCAGCTAACAGACTGGTGCCGCGTTCGGGTATCACGTCATTGCCATTGAGCTGGGTGGGATAGGTGGCGCCTGACACCGCGCACAGGGTGGGCATGAAGTCGATGAGGTGGACCGGGTCTTCCACCCATCCCTTGCGGCCGGCCAGACCCGCCGGCCAGTGGGCGATGAGCGGGGTGGAGATGCCGCCCTCATAGGTGAAGTGCTTGTACATCCGGAACGGAGTGTTGCAAAGATTCGCCCAGCCGCTGCCGTAGGCAATGTAGCTGCCGGGGCCGCCCATTTTTGCCAGATCCTCTCCGGTGTGGAGCTGGGTGATGCCCGCCCGCGACGATTTGTCGAACCCGAAGGGCCCCCATTCATAACAGGCGCCGTTGTCGCTGAGAAACAGGATGAGCGTGTTGTCCAGCTCGCCGTGCTGCTTGAGGTCGGCAGTTAGCCTGCCCACCCCGTCGTCGAGGCGGCTGACCATCGCCGCGTAAAGCGCCATGCGGTGGGCGAGATCTTCGCGGCGATCCGCCGGCAAGCTGTCCCAGACGGGGTTTTCCTGGCCGCTGTAGCCATTGGCGATGTTGGGCCCGTCCACGGGCACCATCGAGCGCCCGCTGAGTTGCCAGGTGTTGTCGGCGAGGCCGAGTTGTTGCATGCGGGCGAAGCGCTCGGCGCGCAACACGTCCCAGCCCCGGCGGTAGACCGGCACAAACCGGGCCATGAGTTCGGCGGGAGCTTGCAACGGGAAATGGGCGGCGCCGTAGGCCATGTAGAGAAACCACGGCTTGCCCGGCGTGGCACGGGCCATTTTCAGAAACTCCAGCCCGTAGTCTGAAAAAACGTCTGGCGCGTAGAATTTTCCGGGTGCATAACTCAGCTCGGGCGGGTGGTTTTCCGGCAGGCGCACATACGACTTCGGGTTCCACGATCCCTGCGAATGGTCGTTGGGGAAGCCATAAAACTCGTCGAACCCGCGCTTGATCGGGCCGCGGCCCGCGACGTGCCATTTGCCCACCATGTAGGTGCCATACCCTGCCGAATGCAACACCTCGGCGAGGGTGGTGCAATGTTCATTGAGGCTGCCGGCGGCGGAGTTGACAGGGCCATTCGCGGCGGCCGGTGCCTCCGGTGTGCAATTGCCCGCCATGCTGCCGACGCCCGCCTCATGCGGGTAGAGCCCGGTGAGCAGCGAGGCACGGCTCGGACAGCAACGGGCGGAATTGTAACAGCGCTTGAAGCGCAGCCCCTCGCGGGCGAGTTCGTCGAGATGGGGTGTGGGAATCTCCCCGCCGTAGCAGCCGAGGTCGGAGAAGCCAAGGTCGTCGCCGAGGATCAGCAGCACGTTGGGCCGCGGCGCGGCGCTTGCCACCGTGGCCAGGGCTAGGAATAGGGAGATGCGGCGTCTCATGGGAATTGTTATATCGCAGGCTGCCAATCAGAGTGGGAAATCCGTCCGGCGGGGGGTGAGGATTTCCTCGGGGGTGGCGGTGGCCGTGCCCATTTTGGCGACCACCACTCCGGCCGCGCGGTTGGCGAGGCTGGCGGCTTCCACCGCAGTGGCGCCGCTGGCCAGCGCGGCGGTGAGGGTGGCGATGACGGTGTCGCCCGCGCCGCAGACGTCGAAAATCTCGCGCGCCTCGGTGGCCAGGCGATGGGCGACCTGGCCGTCGCGGCTCACCGCCATGCCGTCGGCGCCAAGGGTGATGACCAACCAATTGGGGGCAATCGTGTCGTGGATGCGGCGGCAGATCTGCTCCAGTGGATAGGCTTCGCCGGGGCCGGGTTCCGGCAGCGCGGCAAGTTCGAGCGCCTCGTGGCGGTTGGGTGTGAGCAGGCCGACGCCGCGCAAATTGAGCTGGCGGGCGGGTTTGGGATCGACCGCGACGAGGACGCCGCGCGCCGTTGCCAGCACGAGGAGCCGATCGATCAGGTGTTGCGTGATGACGCCTTTGGCGTAATCGGACACGATGACCGCATCGGTTTGGGCCAGCGCCGATTCCAGCAAATCGTCGACGTCGGTGCTGGCATCCAGTGCGTAGGCGTGGCGCGCGGCCTCCCGGTCGATGCGGCAAAGTTGCTGGGTGCGGGCCACCACGCGGGTTTTTACGATGGTGGCCACTGCGGGGTCGGTGACGCAGTGGCTGAAGTCGATGGCGGCGGCGGCGAGCATCCGGGCGAGGTGGTTGGCGGCCTCGTCTTCGCCGAGCATGCCGATGAGGGACGCTTTGCAGCCGAGGGCGGCGAGGTTGAGGGCGACGTTGGCGGCGCCGCCTGCGGTATGACTTTCACGCATTACATGCAGCACCGGCACTGGTGCTTCGGGCGAGATGCGGTTGACGTCGCCCCAGATGTAATGATCCAGCATGACATCGCCGATCACCAGGATGCGGGTGTTGCGGATGGCGGTGAGGATGGCAGCGGTGTTCATGGTCGGGTCAGTTGGCGCCCCGTGGGTGCCGACCCAAGCGGGCCGCGCTGGACCCTGGCGGAGATTTCAAGTCCCTTGGCGACGGCGTGGGTGAGGGCGTGGGGATGGGGCATCGGGTTGCCTGGCAAGGCGCAGCCGGGAGGCTGCCGGATTGCCGCTTAGCTGTCAAGGGTGCGGCAAGATCTGGCGGGTGGGGCGCAGGTGAGGCCGATTGGGATTGGAAAATGGGAGGGGAGGGGTTTAGATGGCGGGGCGATGGCGAAAATCCGAGTGCTTTCTGACATATTGGCCAGCCAGGTGGCGGCTGGCGAGGTGGTGGAGCGGCCGGCCTCGGTGGTGAAGGAGTTGGTGGAGAACAGCATCGACGCCGGAGCTGGCGAGATCCGCGTTGATGTGGATCGCGGCGGGTCGGCGTTGATCCGGGTGAGCGATGACGGATGCGGGATGTCGCGCGAAGACGCGCTGCTGTCGTTGGAACGCCACGCCACCAGCAAGCTGCGCAATGCGGGGGATTTGGCTGCGATCCGGACCTTGGGGTTTCGCGGCGAGGCGGTGCCCAGCATCGCGAGTGTATCGAGGTTCCGGATGGTCACGCGCGAGGCGTCAGCGGTGGCTGGTACGGAAATTGTGGTGGAAGGCGGGAAATTGCGCGATGTGAGGGAGGCGGGTTGCGCGCCAGGCACGATGATTGAAGCGAAGGCGTTGTTTTTCAACATGCCGGCGCGCCGAAAGTTCATGCGGGCGGAATCGACCGAGGCGGCGCACGTGGAGCACCAATTGCGCTTGCACGCGCTGGGCGCGCCGCAGATTCGCTTCCGCCTGCGGCGGGATGATCGGGAGGTTTTTGATTTGGCACCGGTGGCGCGGGCGGTGGACCGGGTGCGACAACTGCTGGGGACCGAGCTTTCCAAGGAATTGATCGGGTTGCCCGTCACCCGCGGCAACGGCATTTCGGTCGAGGGCTTTGTGCTGCCTGCCACCCACGCCCGGAAGGGCCGGCACCACCAATTCGTCATCTTGAACGGTCGTCCGGTGGAAGACGCGGTCATCGCCAGAGCTCTGGCGGAAGGGTTCCGCGGCGCGGTGGCCGACGGAATGCATCCCGCCGCCTGGCTGTGGATCGATTTGGAGCCGTCGCTGGTGGATGTGAACGTCCACCCAGCCAAGCGCGAGGTGCGCTTTCACCGGCCGATCGATGTGCGGGAAACGATTTTGGCCGCAGTCCAGGCCGGACTGAAACCCCCGGTGCCACAAGCGCCGGTTCGGCGGGTGGAGCCGACGAGCGGATGGGGGGTGGGGCGCGACGGTGGAGCTGCGCAGACGCGAGATGGCGGTCAAGACGACGGTCACAGGCCGCCGCTACAAGACGGGAGGGTGCCGGGACAGGGGCCTGAGGTGCCGGTGCTGCGGCCGTGGCAGAGCCGGGTGCAGCGGATGCTGCCGTTATCGGCGGTTGCGCCAACCGCTCCGGTGGCGGCGACGGTGGTGGGGGGCGAGGCGGTGGAATTGCCTGATGCGCCGGTGGAGCGGGAGCCGGTGTTCCGGGTGATGGGGATGCTTCACCACCGCTTGGTGGTGATGGAAAGCGAGGACGGCTTGGTGGTCTTCGATCCCAAGGCGGCCAAGGAGCGGATCTATTATGAAAAACTGCTGAAGCAGCGCAACGGGCTGCTCGAAACGCAAAGTTTGCTGGTGCCGGTGTTGTTAGAAATGGACCCGCGGGACTTGGATCTGGTGTTGCGGGAGCGTATGGCGCTGGCGGAGGCGGGCATTGAGGTGGAGGCGTTTGGCGGCAACACCCTGCAAGTGCGCTGTCTGCCGGCTTGTTTGCCGGTGGATGACCCGCGGCCATTCCTGGGCGCGTTGATGGATGAGTTGCTGCATGAGTCCGCGCCCGGGATGCGCTTTGCCTTCGAGCGGATGGCACGCTTGTTGGCGCGACGGGCGGCGGCACTGGCGTCGCCGAAACTGGCGGAAGTCGAACGGCTGCTGGCCGACTTGTTAGCCTGCGAGCTGCCCTATTGCACGCCGGCGGGGCGGCCGACGCTGAGTGAATTCGGCATGAGTGAGCTCGAACGTCGCTTTGCGGCGGGCAGGGCGTGACGGGAAATCCGGGTCAATCCGCCATGAAGAGGATGCGGCCGCAATTTTCGCACTGGGCGAGTTCCAGGCCGGCTTGGGCCTTGATGGCGGTGGACGCGATGACCTTCATGTGACAACCGCCGCAGCGGCTGTCGGCCATGGGGGCGACGGCGAGGCCGGCTTTGGTGCGCATGAGCCGTTCATACAGTGGCAGGGCGGAGCCGGGAACCCGGGTGGCGAGAGAGGCGCGTTCGGCGGCGACCTCGGCCTGTTCTGCCAGCATGTGCTGTTGGCGTTGGGCGATGGAATCGAGGTCTTCCTTGATGAGTTTCTGGGTGTGGACGAGCGCCGCCTTGGCCGCGTGGTGGCTCTCCCGGCAGCGGTCCACGGCCTCCATGGCCTGCAGTTCGAGGGTCTCAAAGCCGTCGATTTCCTTTTCGTAGCGGATGATTTCGTGGTTGAACGCTTGGTACTCGTCGTTCTTGCGGGTCTCGAATTGTTGGACCTTGAGGCGTTTGATGGTGGTGCGGCGGGTCTCGGTGTCGAGTTCGATTTTTTTCACCTTGAGCTCCGCGGCGAGCAGGGTGTCGTGGGCATTTTTGACGGCTGCTTCATCGCCGGCGAGCTTGGATTTGGCCCGGGCCTCGTCGACGGGGAGTTTTTCAAGGTCTTTGGCGAGCGCCAGCAGGCGGCGGTCACGGTCTTGGAGAATCAACAGGGCACGAACTTCGTCAAGCATGGCTATGGCTAGCTGACCCGGCCTCCAACGGCAAGCACTGCTTGCATGGAAGCGCAAAGATCTGGCGCAAGCAGGCCAAAAACAGGCCAAAAACAGGCCACCCGCGCCGGACGGGGCCGGGCGCGGGTGGGAATGAGGCAGGGAGGGCTGCGGGCGACTATTTGGCGGTTTTTACTCGTCCGGGGTGTCGTCGTCGGCTGCGGGCGGGTCGGGCTGCGGAACGATGGCACCGCCGAATTGGAGGCGCAGGCCGTTGCCGTTGAAATTGTTGTCGATATTGAGTTTGTCGAGGCGGGCGCGGACTTCGGGCGGGGCGGCGGCCTTGTCCTGCTCGGTATCCCATGGGCCGGTCCAAGTCACCTTTTCGTCTTTGTCGCGGAGGGTGGCTTCCTTGCCGCCGTCGGCGGATTTCAGCTCGACGCTACCTTGTTGGTCAGCCATGCGGAAGACGGCGCTGCCTTGAACTTTCAAACCGCCTGGGGCTTGCACGCCGTTTTTGAGGGCGTCGGCCATGCGTTTTTGCAGGTTTTTGAGGGCATCGTCCATCTGCTTCTGGTCAGCGCCGGGAATGATTTGGGGGATGCGGCCACCATTTTGCATGGCGCGGAGTTGGCGTTCGATGGCGTCGCGGAAGTGCTTGGCTTGTTCTTGCGGCATGCCGTCGAGCATGAGGTTGTCCAAGTCCTGGGGCGCGGCGGCCACGCCGCCGCCATCAGGGCGGGCGGCCAAGGTGATGGATTTGGTGCCGGGTTTACCTTGGTGGATGAGATCGACGGTGATTTCATCGCCCGTTTTGTGGCTTTGGATCTCCTTGACCAGATCGGCGTGCGAGCCGACCGCTTGGCCTGCGATGCGGGTGATGACGTCGTGCTCGGCGAGGCCCGCCTTGGCGCCGGGACCCTCGGGATCCAGAGCTCGCACGACAACGCCTTCGCCGGTTTTGAGGCCGATGTGGGCGGCGAGTACCTCGGGGACTTGCGAGCTGCCGATGCCCAGATAGGGGGCTGCTTGCACGGCAGGGGCGGGGGCAACCGCTTGATTGGCGGGCGGCGGGGCGGCGGCGGCGGCGGGCGGCGGCGGCGTGTTGTCCGCAGGCGGCTCGATGGCCAGCACCGGGGGGGCCAGCAGGGCGGCGACGGCAACGGGAATCAATGGGTGCAGGTTGATTTTCATGGCGTTCATACTAGAAGCGTAGTAGATGCGAGGATTGTCTGAAATTTTTTTCAATCGATCTTTTCCGGGTCGAGGATGTACTCGATCCGGGGGACTTCGCATTCGATTTTCCTGCCATCGGGATTGACGAGGGTGACGCGGTCCCAGTAGACGACTTTGACGACGCGCTGGGGCTGGTTTTTCGCTTGCCAGATGACGCCCACGTCGCTGGCCTGGCTAAGGCCGGTATTGAATGCCGCGGGGACAAAGTTTTGGCTGTTAGGGGAAGGTGGGGGCGTGGTAAACGGTTGGGTTGACGCTGGGCGGGAGGCGGGAGTTGCTGCCATCCGGGGCGATCCCTTGCCTGGAAGGAACAAGGCGGCGGCGGCCCCGAGCAAGGCGACGGCGGCCGCGGCGGCGAGCATCGGGCGATGGGCGTGACGGGGGTGGTGGGCGGCGCTCTGTGGAAACGGCACAATGGCCGGGGCTGCAGGGGCGGCAGCGCGGGTGAGGGTGGCCTCGAGAGCGGCCATGAGAGCGGGCGGCAGCGCTGCAGGTTGGATCTGGCGCAGCGAGTTTTCGAAAGAGGCCTCGGCCGGGTTGAGGGAGGTGAGGGGACCCGCGGTGGCATCTGCAAGACGCGCCAGCAGCATCCGGTCGAGGGCTGCTGGGCGCAGACCTCCGAGGGCGGCTTCGAGTTCTTGGAAATCGTCGGACATAGGGGGGCTAGATGGAGAGGTCGCCGCGGCGGCGGGCGCCGCCGAGTTGGCGTTTGAGTGCTTCCAGTCCATAGCGATACCGGGAGGCGGCTGTGTTTTGAGAAATTTCCAGAATCTCACCGATTTCTGAAAATGTTTGTTCACCCCAGATTTTCATGATGATGACTTCGGCGAATTTTGGCGGCAATTCCTTGAGGCTGGCCTCGAGTTGGGAGCGGGTTTCGTCGCCCGAGGAGTCGGTTTCAAACCACGGGTGGAAGGTCTCGCTCAGGTCGGCCTCCAGATCGGCGGTCACGCTTTCCTCGCGGCGCTTGCGGCGGTCGTCGCGGCGGCTCAAGTCAATGGCGAGGCGGCGGATGGAGGTGTAAAGATAGGGCATCCAGAATTCGCTGCCGCCGACGAATTCGCCGCTGTTGAGTTTTTCGACCAATTTGACGAGGGCGTCCTGCAAGACATCTTCGGCGTCTTCGTGGGAGCGGGTTTGTTGGCGGGCGAAGAGGAGCAGTCGTGGAGCCTGTTGTTCCAGCCAAGTGTGCCAGACCGCAGGTTCGGGCGGGCCGCCGGCTGCGGATTGCGACGATGGCATGTCAGTGGGATCCTCCATAAGGCGACGGGGTGAAATGGCTGGGAGCGGGCGATGCGGCGGTGGCCGGCGGGTTGTTGTCCTGCCAACCGCCGAGTTGGCAGATGCGTGTGAAATGGCTCGCGGCGACGGGCTGGATGGAAAGCCGGCTGCCTCGCTGGCAGACCAACATGGCGGCAAGCGATGGGTCGGATTTGAGCTCGGCAAGCGTGAGCATGCTCTCAAACGTGGTGACGTACTCGAAATCGACCAACCACCAGCGCGGGGCCGCGGGGCTGGCTTTGGGGTCGAAGTACTCGCTGGCGGGCTCAAACTGGGTGGGATCGGGGTGGGGCGGGCCGGCCACTCTGGCGACGCCTGCGATGCCGGGTGGTTTGGCATTGGAATGATAGAAAAGGGCGAGCTCGCCGGGTCGCATGTCTTTCCACATGAAATTGCGGGCCTGGTAATTGCGCACCCCGGTCCACGGCTCGCGGCGGACCCGGGCGAGGTCGGCGATGGAAAACACCTCGGGTTCGGATTTGATCAACCAGTGGGACATGCCAAGGACAGAAGCGCAGCCCCCGCCCGGACTCAAGCCAGAAGACATGACGAGCTAAGAAAAGACCCTGGCCAATTCGGGCCTGAGGACCGAAACTTGCCGACGGTTGCGCCGCGAAGCCCGGCTCATCTTGACTGCTCACTGGCAAACCGGCGAGCCACCCGTTCCCGTCTTGCAGGCAGCCGCAGCTACTTGGCCGCGGGTTTTTGCGAGAGGGCCTCGAGGATTTTCTCGCATGCGTGATCCTCGATGATCCGCGCTTCCGTTAGATCGCGGGCGAGTTGTTTGGCGTTGGCAATCTGGATGTCGCCCGCGACCTCCTCGTCGGCTGCGGGCGGGCGGATCTCCAAGTTGGCGATGACCTTGTCCATGCCGGGTGAGATGGCGGGGCTGATGATATAGCAGATGACGGGAGTGCGGCCGCTCTGGGGGCCGGACGGGATGGGCGGGAGCTGGCCCTTGCGCATCGCATCGAGGGTATAGAAGTCCGGCTTGAAGCCGAGCTTGGTGAAGTTGACATAATTGTCGCGCAGGCAGGAGCGGATGATGCGCTCGCGCACCGGTGGTTCTTCATGGCGCGTCTCGTCGGCGAAAAACCGCGGTTTGATGCCAAGGCCGCGGTTGATGGCGTCGGCCGGGGCGACGTCGAGGGACGCGGCCTCGGCGATGAGGCCGATGGCTCTAACCAGTGACTTGCGGGCGTCCTCGGCGTAGAATTGTTGGAAGAACGCGCTGTCACTGGTGATCGTCTGGAGTTCGGCGATGATGGCGGCTTCGCGCTGGTGCTTTCTAACGATTTTGTAGCCGATGAGGCCGACCACCAGAGTGACGAGCAAGTAGGCGGCGCGGGTGAGGATGTACTGGGGGCTGGGGGCTTCCATGAGGGGGTTAGGTCCAGATTGACTTGGGTTTGCGCGGAGGGGCGGGCGGTACCTCGAAGCTCTTGCGTTCGCGGCAGTGGAAAATCGCTTCCTCGCGGGTGATGAGCTGCGCATCCAGCAGCCCGGCGATGCTTTGGTCGATGGTGCGGCTGCCGTCGCGGTGGCCGATTTCCATCAGGCCGACGATTTGTTCGAGTTTGCGCTCGCGGATGCAATTGCGGATGCCGTGGTTAGGCACGAGTACTTCCGAGGCGAGGATGCGGCCCTGGCCGTCGGCGCGCGGGATGAGCCGTTGGCAGACGATGCCGCCCAGCGCGCTGGAAAGTTGTGCGACGATCTGGGGTTGCTGGTCGGCGGGAAACACATCCACCAGGCGGTCGATGGTTTGCGGGGCATCGGGCGTGTGGAGGGTGGCGAGCACCAGGTGGCCGGTCTCCGCGGCGGTCAGGGCGATGCGGATGGTATCGAGGTCGCGCATTTCCGACACCACGATGACGTCGGGGTCTTGCCGCAGCGCCTGGCGCAGGGCGCGGGGAAAGCTATGGGTATCGCCTCCGATCTCGCGTTGTTTGATGAGGCTGGATGAGTGTTGGAAGATGAACTCGATGGGGTCCTCAAGGGTGATGATGACGTCGCTGTGGGTGTCTGAAATGAGTTTGACCATCGAGGCCAGCGTGGTCGATTTGCCCGAGCCGGTGATGCCGGTGATGAGCACCAAGCCGCTGCGCAGGCTGCAAAAATAGCGCAGCGCCTCGTGGTGGCCGAGGGTTTCCAGATCGGGGATGTCTTGGCGGATGAAGCGGAAGGCGGCCTCGACTTGGCCGCGGGCGATGTGGACGTTGCCGCGGAAGCGGCCGACGCCTTCGACTTGGAGGGCGTAGTCGAGTTCCCATTCCTGCTCCAAGGTGGCGCGCTGGGACTCGGTGAGGGTGTCGAGAATGAGCGAGCGAACGGTGGCAGGCTCGAGCATCACGTCATCGATGGGTTGGATCGCCCCGTTGATCCGCACGCAGGCCGGGGCCCACGCGCTGAGGTGCAGGTCGGATCCTCCGCGGGCGACGGCGTCGCTGAGATATTCGGTGATGTCGCGGGTCATGGCGGTGAGGATCTATCAGGAAATTCCGCGCATGGCGCGATCAAAATCCTGCGGCCGCGGGCAGGCGGAGCGGGCGATTTCCGGATCGACGAAATCCTGGCGGGCGGCGGCCACCAGGTAGTCGAGCAGGGAACAATTCGTCGCGCCGTCGGATTTTTGCAAGTGGTCCTGCAATTCGGTGAGTTTGTTATCGAGGATCCAGCGGCGGGTGGCGGCTTCGTTCTGGAGGTACTCGAGGGCGGGGAACAAACCGCCGCCGAGGCGCGGCAGCAGTTGTTGGGAAAGGATGCCGACGAGTTGGGCGGCGAGCAGGTTGAGGGCGCCGGTGGCTTCGGTCTGGAGCAGGTGGGAGAAGCGCTCGAGGGTTTCCACCACGCCGCTGCTGTGGAGGGTCGAAATGACCAGGTGGCCGGTCTCCGCAGCGTGGAGGGCGGTCACCGCGGTTTCCCGATCGCGGATCTCGCCCACAAACAAAACGTCCGGACTTTGCCGCAACGCCGCGCGCAATCCGCTGGCAAAACTGTCCGAATCCTGGCGGATTTCCCGTTGCGAGAAAAACCCCCGGTCGTTCTCAAACAAGTACTCGATGGGGTCCTCCAGCGTCACGATGTGGCGGCCGAGGTGATGGTTGATCCAATCCAGGCAGGAGGCCACGGTGGTGGATTTGCCCGATCCGGTCGGCCCGGTCACCAGGATGAGGCCGTAGCGGCGTTGCAACCAGGTCTCGAGCAGTGGCGCGGGCAAGCCGAGCTCGGTGAGCGACGGGATGTGGGCGCGGATCGGCCGCAGCGCGGCGGCGAGGCGGCCAAGGGTATGATAGAGATTGACCCGCAGGCGGCCGCCGTGCGGCAGTTGCCACGAAATGTCCGCCTCCGGATGGGTCGCCGGGTCGATGCCGCAGGAAGTCCAGAATTCCGCCATCGCCTGCGCCGGGATCGGGCCCGGATGGAGCTCGACGACCTCGCCTTCGTGGCGGATGCGGGGTGCCTCGCCGGCGACGAGAAACACGTCGGTGGCAGCACCGCTGAAGGCGTCGCAGATGAGTTGGGTAAGGGCGGCGAGCATGGGCGGCGGTTCATCGGATCAGTGTCAATCCCACGCCAGGGGCACCCGATCAAGCGCGCTGGTCCATCGCAACGTAATTGCGCGGCGTGTGGCCGGTGTAGATCTGGCGGGGCCGCGCGATGCGGCTATCGGGATCTTCCATGACTTCCTTGAAGTTGGCGATCCAGCCCGGCATGCGGCCGATGGCAAACATCACCGTGAACATGTCCATCGGGATGCCGATGGCGCGCATGATGATGCCGCTGTAGAAATCGACGTTCGGATAGAGTTTGCGCGAGATGAAGTACTCGTCGTGGAGGGCGATTTCCTCGAGCTTCTTGGCAATGTCCAACAACGGGTCGGACTTGTGCAACTGCGACAGGACCTTGTCGCATTGTTCCTTGATGATGACGGCGCGGGGGTCGAAGTTCTTATAGACGCGGTGGCCGAAGCCCATCAGGCGGCGGTTGCCGACCTTGTTTTTCACTTCGGTGAGGAACTTGGTGCCGTCGTCGCCTTCGGCGTGGATTTCCTCGAGCATTTCCAGCACGGCTTGGTTGGCGCCGCCATGCAGCGGGCCCCACAGCGCGCAGACGCCGGCGGAGGCGGAGGCAAACAGGTTGGCGCGGCTGGAGGCGACCATGCGCACCGTGGCGGTGGAGCAATTCTGCTCGTGGTCGGCATGCAGCAGGAAGATCAGATCGAGCGCGCGGACGATATCCGGTTGGATCTCCCAGTCCTCATTGGGAGCGGAGAACATCATGTGGAGGAAGTTGGCCGTGTACTTGAGGTTGGACTTCGGATAGATGGTGGGCAGGCCGTGGGCCTTGCGGTACGAGAACGCGGCGATGGTGCGGACCTGGGAAATGAGCCGGGCTGCGTGGCGCGGAAAGCGCGTCTCACGGTCTTTGCCGCTCAGCAGGTTGGGAAAATACGACGAGGCCGCATTGATCATGGCCGAGAGGATGCCCATCGGGTGGGCCGAGGTCGGGAACCCTTCGAACAAAAAGCGCATGCCTTCGTGCAGCATCTGGTTGTCGGTGAGCTCGCCGGAAAATGCCGCCAGTTGCGCGGGGGTGGGCAGTTCGCCGTAAATGAGCAGGTAGGACGTCTCAACGAAGGTGCTCTTGGCGGCGAGCTCGGCGATGTCGTAACCGCGGTATTGGAGGACGCCTTTTTCGCCGTCGATGAAAGTGATGGCGCTCTTGCAGGCGCCGGTGTTGCCGTAGCCGGGGTCGAGGGTGATGCAGCCGGTCTTGTCGCGCAGCGCGGCAATATCAATCCCTACCTCGCCCTCCGAACCGACGATCATGGGGAGTTCCAAACGCTTGTTATCAATGATGAGTTCCGCTGTTCCGTTCATAGGCGCGGGGATTATGCACAGTTTGACAAGCGGCGCCACAGCAATTTCGGCTCTTTGCAGATTTCCTCAAAATTGGGGCGTTTCTTGCGGTTGATGGCCGTGGAATCGGCCCCAGTCAAGGAATCTGCAAAATCCCCCGCGATTAGGCAGCGGATTGGTGTTGAATGTGGCGGGCCGGTCAGAAAATATGCGTTGATTTTTGCGGAGTGCTCAGACGCTTCGATGTTTTCCAAGATATTCCAACACACACCATGCAACCTGTCACATTCAACAACACCGTCTTGCGCGATGGTCATCAATCCCTCGCCGCCACCCGCATGAGCACCGCTCAAATGCTGCCGGCAGCTCCTATTCTCGACGAAATGGGCTTCAGCGGCCTGGAAACCTGGGGCGGGGCGACCATCGATTCCTGCCTGCGTTACCTCGGCGAAAACCCGTTTGACCGGCTGCGCGCGCTCAAGAAAGCCGCGCCGCGCACCCCGCAAATCATGCTGTTGCGCGGCCAGAACATCGTGCAATACGCCAGTTTTGCCGACGACGTGGTGGAGGCGTTTGTGCGCGCCAACGCGGCGGCGGGCCAGGATGTGTTCCGGATTTTCGATGCGCTCAACGACGTGCGCAATCTGGCCACCGCCGTCAAAACCGTGCTCGCCTGCGGCAAACACGCTCGCGGCGAAATCTGTTACACCATCAGTCCGGTCCACACCGTCGAGGCGTTTGTGGAGCTCGGCGTGGAATTGCAAAAAATGGGCTGCCAGTCCATCGGCATCAAGGACATGTCCGGCATCATCTCACCGATGGTGGCCTTCGAGCTGGTCAAGGAGTTGAAGCGGCGCGTCGGCTTGCCCATCACCCTCCACACCCATGACACCGCCGGACTCGGTGCCGCGTCCTACTTGGCGGCCATCGATGCCGGGGTCGACGCCGTGGAAACCTCCATCGCTCCGTTTGCCAACGGCACCGGCCAGCCCGACACCGTGCGCATGCTCGCCCTGCTCAAAGGCCATCCCCGCTCCCCGCAATTCGATCCCGACAAACTCCAGGAACTGCGCGTCTATTTCGAGGATGTATATAAGCAGCTCGGCAAGTTCACCAGTCCGGCCAACGAGCGGGTGGACTCGGACATTCTCATTTTCCAAGTGCCCGGCGGCATGCTCTCCAACTTCCGCACCCAGCTCGCCGAGCAGGGCATGTCCGACAAGTTCGACCAAGTGGTCCGCGAAATCCCGGTGGTGCGCGAGGCACTCGGCTGGATCCCGCTGGTCACCCCGACTTCCCAGATTGTCGGCACCCAGGCGATGATGAACGTGAAGTTCGGCCGCTGGAAAATGATCTGCCAGCCCGCGCAGGACATCGCTCTTGGCAAATACGGCAAAGCCCCAGGCCCGATCAATCCCGAGGTGCTCGCCCAGGTGGAAAAACAAAGCGGCCAGAAAACCGTCACCGAGCGCCCGGCAAATTTGCTGGCCCCCGCGATGGACGGCTTGCGCAAGCAATGCGCCGACAAGGGCCTGCCCACCGACGACGAAACGGTGGTCCTGTATGCGATGTTTCCCCAGCAGGTCGAGGCGTTGATCAAAGGCGGCGGCACCCCGCCCGCCCCGGCACCCGCCGCCCCCGTCACCGTGCGCAGCACCCCGGCCGAGGCCCCCAAGGCAAGCCCGTCCGGCACCCCCGCCGCCGGCAAGCACCTGGTGCTCAGTATCAACGGCGGCCGCTATGATGTGACGGTGGAAAAGCTCGACTGACCCGCAGAGGCGATGCGCCGCACTGTGGCGGCGCATTGTGAGCGGCGCACTGTGAGCGCCGCAGCCATTGAATTGCTCTGCACCAATCACTCGCGAGGTCCCCGGTGCCATGTCGGTTGAAAGACCGCTGGCGCTGGAACCGTTCTCAAGGATTCGCCGTCCCGGCGAGGCTTGGCGTCTGATGATGCCAGCCACTCTGCAATGCACTCCCCTACCCGAACGACCCCATGAGCCACCCGAAATTCGCAAACATGTGCCAACCATGGCCACGGATCGCCGGCGCGCTGCTGGGCCTGGCCCTGGCGCTGCCCGCCGCCGAGGATGCCAAGCCCGCTGCGCCGCTCGGCACCACCGCCGCGCCCGGCACGCAGGCGTTGGAGTTCCAACTGCCCAAACCCTTGTTTGTCGGCACCCCAAAGAACATCAAGTCCACCAATTTGGAAAAGCCCCTGCCCGGAAAACGTCCGATCTATCAAGTTCCGGCCGGCACGGTCCTGCTTTCCGCAGGCAAAAAAGTCACCAGTAGTGATGCCGCGCCGATCATCGGCAGCCTCGAGTTAGTGACCGACAAGGACAAGGAGGCCGGCGACGGCAGCATTGTCGAGCTCGGGCCGGGCAAGCAATACGTGCAGATCGATCTGGGCAAACCCGCGCAACTCGCCGCGCTGGTGGTCTGGCACTATCACCAGGATGCGCGTGTGTATCGCGACGTGGTCGTGCAGGTGGCTGAGGATCCGGATTTCATCATGGGGGTGACCACCGTATTCAACAACGATGATGATAATTCGTCGGGCTTGGGCGCGGGCAAGGACAAGGAATACCTCGAGACCTACGAGGGCAAGTTGATCGATGCCAAGGCCGCCAAGGGGCGCTACGTCCGCCTCTACAGCAACGGCAATACCTCCAACGACGCGAATCATTACATCGAAGTCGAGGTCTACGGCAAACCGTTGCCTTGATTCGATCCTTTCAATTGTGTCATTCATGGGCTCCCGGCTGCTTTCAGAGTTCAGGCGGCTTTGTTGCAGGCAGGGTGTGGCGGGCGTGGTGCTGGTGTTGCTGATCGCGGCGGCGGCGCTGGGGGTCCGCTTGCAGCGATTGGAGTTGCGGCCGTTTCATGTCGATGAGGCGGTGCAGGCGGTCAAGGCCGGCGAGTTATATGATGGCGGCCAGTATATCTATAACCCGTTCGAGTTTCACGGCCCGAGTCTCTACTATATCACACTGCCGGTTTTAAAGCTCCGCGGCGTGCCAAGTTTCGCGGTGGCCGGTGATGCCGACTTCCGGCTGGTTCCGGTGCTGTTCGGGACGGGTTTGATCCTGCTGTTGCTGGCACTGCGCCGGGATCTCGGCAGCGTGGCCAGTGTCACCTCGGCGGTCTTGCTGGCGGTGTCGCCGGCGATGGTGTTTTACAGTCGTTACTACATCCAGGAAATGGTGCTGGTGTTTTTCTCCGCGCTCGCGCTGTGGGCGCTGTGGGGGTATTTCCGCAGGCCGCGCGCGGGTTGGATTGTTCTGTTAGGTGCGGCCGTGGGCATGATGTACGCCACCAAGGAAACCAGCGTCATCTTTTGCGGCGCGATGGCTGCCGCCTATGGTTGCTTGGTGCTGCGCCGGTGGCGCCGCGATGGACGCCCGTTGTGGCCTCTGCAGCGGCGCTCCGCCTGCCACATGCTGCTGGCATTGGGTGTGGCTGCGACGGTGGCTGGATTGTTGTATTCATCGTTGCTGGCCCATCCGCGAGGGCCGCTCGATTCACTGTTGGCGTTCCGCCATTATTTCGATCGCAGCGGGGGGGATGGCAGCGCCGCCCTGCACCAGCAACCATGGTATTACTACTTGAAATTGTTAGCCTATACCAAGGACGCGCCCGGCCCGTGGTGGAGCGAGGGGCTGATTCTGGCTCTGGCAGCCGTCGGTCTCATTGCCAGCCTGCGCGGTCGGGCGGCTTCCTGCATCAACCCCGAGTTGGCGATTTTTCTGGCGATTTATGCCATCGGCTTGACGCTGGCGTTTGCGCTGATTCCCTACAAGACCCCGTGGAACCTGGTCGGTTCTCTGCATGGCTTGATTCTGCTGGCCGGGATCGGTGCCAGCACGCTGTTGCATTGGCTGCCGCGAGGGGCCGCACGTGTCGTGTTAGCATTGTTGCTGCTAACCGGCGCGGGGCAGCTCGCCGCCCAGGCATCACGCGCCAACAACCGCTTCTGCGCCGACCCGCGCAACCCGTATGTCTATGCCCATTCGGTGCCCGATGTGGTCCGCCTCGCCCGCCGCATCTCGGAGGTCGCTGCATTGCATGCAGACGGGTTGTCGATGAAAATCCATTTCATCACGCCCGAGTACTGGCCGTTGCCGTATTATCTGCGCAAGTGTCGGCGGGTCGGCTATTGGAGTGCCCTCCCGGCAAGTCCCGACGCGCCGGTCATTGTGACCAGCGCGGAACTGCAGGAAAATCTCGAACCGCTGCTGCGCGAGCGCTATCACTCGGAGTATTTCGGCTTGCGCCCCGGCGTGCTGCTGGTGCTCAACATCCAGCAGGACTTGTGGGACCGCTATCTGGCGGAAATGGCGGCCGCCCGCGGGCATTGATCCCGCCCCGTCTCAGCGCTTGCTCCACGAGGCGCCGATCTCCTCGAGCGTGCGGCCCTTGGTCTCGGGCACCATGGTCAGCACAAACAGGAATGAAGCGAAGCTGACCAACGCATAGATCCAGAAGGTGAGGGCAGGCCCGACCGCCGGGCTGTCGTTGAGCATGGGAAAGGTCTGCGTCACAATATAACAGGAAACCCAGACCGTGAGCGCCGCCAGCGACATCGCCCGGCCGCGAACTTTGTTAGGAAAGACTTCCGAGCAGAACAGCCAGCCGATGGGCCCCATCGCCATGGCGAAGGCACCGATGAAGCAGACGACGCACAGCAACAGGGGCAGGCCGTTTTGCTCGGTATGGAACATCCAGCCAATCAGCCCAAGCGAGAGGGTTTGCAACGCAGTGCCGATGAGCAACAAGGGGCGCCGGCCGGCCTTGTCGACCAAGCCGATGGCAACGAAGGTGAAACCCACGTTGATGAGCCCCACCCACATCGAGGACATGAAGGCGGCATTCTTGCCGCCGCCCGCCGCCTCGAAGATTTTCGACGAGTAATACAAAATGGCGTTGATGCCGCAGAATTGCGAAAAGGCCATCAGCATCACCGCAACCAGCAGCGGGCGCAACACCCCGGGCGTGAACAATTCGCTCAAGCCGCCATCTTCATCCTGCATCGCGTCCTCAATGGCCGTCATCTCGAGGGCGGCATGCCCAGCGCCGCCGGCGCTTGTCAGGATGGCGAGCGCCTCGTCGCGGCGGCCGCGCTGCGCCAGCCAGCGCGGGCTCTCCGGCACCGCGAACAACAAGCCGAAGAAGGCAACGGCTGGCACCGCGCCCGCGCCTAACATCCAGCGCCAACCCTGCGTGGTGTTCCACAGTTCGTCGCCGAAGCCTTGCACCATCTTGTTGGTGAGGAGTGTTAGAAAAATCCCCATGACGATGCCGAGTTGAAACAAGGTGCCGAGGCGCCCGCGCCATTTCTCCGGCGAAATTTCCGCGATGTGCACCGGACAGATCATCGAGGACGCGCCGATGCCCAGGCCGCCGATGAAGCGCGCGACGAGAAATTCATCGAAGGTGCGCGGCAGCGCCGACAATATTCCGGATAGAGCATACAACACGGCGCAGAGAAACAAGGTCTTGCGGCGTCCGAAGCGGTCGCTCAAATGCCCTGCAAACATCGCGCCGGGAATGCAGCCCAGAATCGCGCTGGCCCCGGCGAAGCCCTCCTGTGCCGGATTGAGGTGCATGTAGGCTTTGAGATATGAATTGGCGCCGTTGATGACAGCCGTGTCATATCCAAACAAAAAGCCGCCGATGGCGGTGACTCCCGCGGCGAACACGACGAAGCGGAGCGGCGAGACAGCGGAGGGCGGGGCGGAGTGCATCGGTGGGTTTGAATCAATAGCGGTGGTTCACTTCTTGGCTTTGGTGAAAAGCATCGCCTCGCGGAAGAGGGCGGGGCTGGCCTTGTTGGCCTCGATGGATTTAGTGAGCTCCGCGGCGGACTTGGCGTCGCGGCCGACGGTATCCGGGTTGAGCAGGCGCAGGCTGAGTTGGTTGCCGTTGACGGCAAAGCTGGCGAATTGATAGACTCGGTTGTCGTCGGGGCCTTCGCCCTTGCTGTTGCCGATCCAGGTGAGTTGTATGAGTGTTAGCCCGGCGGTTTTGCAGAGGCAGCCGCGGGCGTAGATCGAGTCGGTGCCGTCGCCGGTGAAGGCGACGAGGTATTCCTGTTTGCCGAGAGGCAGCACCAGCAGGCGCTCCGGCGGCTTGTTGGCCTCAGGCCGGGGTTGTTCCCACACCCCGAGGACGGACTTGTCGATATCGAGTTTGGGGGTCTCGAGCAATGGCACGGTGAAGTCGCAGCCGACGAACAAGAAGCAAGCGAGGAGCGGCAGAAGATGTTTCATGGCTTTGAGGGGAGCTGATTCAAAACTGACGAAATCCGCTCGAATGTCAAGGGGGGAAGCCTGCCGGCCGGGTTTGGCATCCTGCCGGACCCCGCGCAGCGAAGTGCTCACGAAAAGTCAGAGTTCAGCCACCTGCCGCCGCCGCCTACCAACTCATCGCCGATCGCGAATTCACCACCCGCCGCCGGCGGCAGGCCATGCTATCGCAAAACCCGGATGAAACCTCTCGGGTGACGGGATCTGACGTTCCAAGCCCCCCAGACGGGAATAAATCAGTAGGTTGGGTAGGTTAGTAATTATTTTTTTGATAGGCGGATGAAAAGTGGCGATTATTGGCGCAGCGCAGGGGCCGAGGGCGGCCGCTGAGCTTGAGTCGGCCACTTGCTGAAGCCAGCCCGGCGGCGACGGGCTGGACCTTCCGACCTGCGGTACACCGGATGGAGGAATCCTACCCGTATCCGGTCTGGCGCAGGTCGGCCTGACCAATTTGCTGCCGCCGGGCATGGCAAGGTCTTCGAGTTTGGTGGGAAGATTTCTTGACGCGGCGCTCATATCAGTCAAACTATTTGTCATGCAAACGAATGTAAGCACTCTCCTGCGTGAATTCCCCAAAGTGAAGCGTGCGGCGTTGCGCGGCGAACGGGTGGTGGTCAAGACCCGCGAGGGCAACCTCGTGATCTTGGCGGAGTCTCCGCCAGAGCGCAATCTGCTTGGCTCGATGCGGGGAACCTTCATCGAAACTAAAGCCGACCTAAGCGCTCCGACACTGCCGGAAACCGCCTGGAATCCGTCACTATGAAACTTATCCTGGATACCCACGCCCTGGTTTGGGCGGCGGAGGACAGCTCGAAACTGGGCAAGGCAGCGCGGCAAGCCCTCTGCGACCTTGCCCGCGAGGACCTCGGCGTGAGCGCCTTGAGTTTGCTGGAACTCGCCATGTTGGTCTCCAAGGGAAGATTGCGGGTCTTCAACGACGATGGTGCCAAGGCCATCGCCGATCTCGCGTCACGGGTGACCGTCGTGCCTTTGGATGCGGAGACCGCGTGGGAGGCGATGACATTAGGGCTGCCGCAGTCCGACCCCTTTGATCGGGTGATCGTCGCCACTGCCAGGCGCCTCGGGCTGCCCTTGGTGACCAAGGACCGTTTGATCCGCAAGGCACGCCTCGTAGCAACGATCTGGTGAAACGCTTGCGCTCCGAAGCGATGATGCTCCCGGACTCGAACGGTTGCTCCATCAGGAATTCGACAATTGCCGCATCAATAAGGTGAATTACCGTAAGGAATTCTTCGTCGATCCTGCCCCCGCCTGGCTAGCGGCCGTCTATTGAGGGCTTAGGTTGAATCCGTGCCATCAGTGGTTCATTTCGGCGGTGCGAGGCGCAGGCTCATGCTCTTCGCTGAGGGTCCGGCAGGATGCGAAACCCAGCCGGCAGGATGCGGCGCTCCATCCACCATCGCTTTTCAGGCGCGGTGCTTCCACGACGTCTTGCTAGAACGCGCCGCTGAGTTTGCGGCCGGTCCAGAAGATGGCGAGGAGGGAGATGAGTGCGGTGAGCACGCGCCAATCGCTCCAGAGGGGGATGCGGTTTTCGAGGGGGCGGGGCTCGGGCAGCGCTTTGATCTCCTTGACCAGATCGGCGAGTTGGTTAGGCTGGATGACGCGGCCCTTGGCGACCTTGGCCATTTCCTCAAGCACCTCGGGGCGCGCCGGTTGGCCGGTTTTCTCAATCTCCACTCCCTGGGCGAAGAGGGTGGTCTCGACCGGCTTGTCCTCGCTGCCGGCGACGCTGGCGTGGAGTTTCCAGGCACCGGGCAGGTCGATTTTAAAGCGGCCCGAGTAGGCGCCCCAGGCGGTGTCGTTTTTCTGTAATTCGATGCGTTGGGTGCGGCCATCGGGGGAGGTGACGTCGATGGCGACGTTGCCTTGCTGGAGGGGGGCGCCATTGGGGTCGAAGGCGTTGGCGTTGAGGGTGATGTTGGTGCCGGGCACGGGGCGCTCGGGGGTGAAGAAGAGGCGCACGCGTTGGCCGGCGGCCATGTTGCGTTGGTAGGACATCCAGCGGGCGACCTGGCCCCAGAATCGGTAGTGATAGAGGTCTTCGACGCCGCGGCGCCAGCGCCACGCCGAGTCGATGCCCATGAAGAGGACCTTGCCGCTGCCGGCGGGCTTGGTGACGATGAGTGGAATCGGTCCGAACTTGTCGCGGCGGTTGCCATGCACGGCCAACACCTCGGTGCCGCCCTTGGCCTTGACCACCGGCGCATACCAATAGAAGCCGGGCAGCCGCCGCCAGATCTCGGGGTTTTCCTCCTCGCTGTTACCTAACATGGTGAGCAGGGACTTGCGGCCCTCGGTGGTTAGATTGAGGGGCGAGGCGAGCGGCTCGGCCATGCCGGTTTTGTGCTCGGCATCCAGCACGACGGGCAGCAGGTCGGACAGGTCGGTGTCCACCAGGGTCGCCTGGTTGCCTTGCGGGCCAGGCAGGAAGACGACGCCGGATGCCTGGTTTTCCACCAGTCCGCGGATCAACGTGCATTGTTCCTTGGTGAGTTGGCCGGTGCCGACGCCGACGTCGCCGAGGAAGATCACGTCGAATTTGGCGAGGTCTTCGAGTTTGGAGGGAAACTCGGTGATGAAATTCTTGCCGGTGGCGGGGCCGAGTTGGGGGTGGAGCAGCAGGCAGGTGAGTTCGACGCCGGGGTCGCGCGAAAGGGCGTTGTGGAGGAAGCGGTATTCCCAGCGCGGCAGGGTATCGACCACCAGCACGCGGATGCGCTCGGGACGGCCGGCGATGTTGAACTTGCTTGAATTGTTAGATGCGACGAGTTCGCCCTCGGCCACCGGGATCGACAGTTCGAGGGTGGCGGCACCTTCTTTTTCGATGCGCCAGAGCATCGAATCGTAGATTTCGGTGTTCGGCGGGATGACCAATTCCTTGCTGCGCTCGTGGCCGGATTCGTCGCGAAGGCGCGCGACGGTGCGCACCTGGCGGTCGAGCGACGAGCGGATGGTGAACGGGATTTGGACGTTTTCGCCAACGATGCCGTAGCTGGGGGCGGTGACGGAGAGCAGGTCGAGGTCGGGCAGGCGGGACTTGCTGCCGACCGGGATGGGAAACAACGGGACGCCGCGCAGACGCATTTTCTGGGCGGCTGCCACCGGCGGTTGGCCGAGGTTGAAGTCCCCATCGCTGAGCAGGATGACGGCGCGCAGGTTGGTTTCCTTTTCCAACAAGCTGGAGATCGGGGCCTCGAGGTCGGTGCCTGTTAGAGGCGCGGGATCCTTGGGCGGAGTGGCAAACGGTTGGATGATGAGTTCGTTTTCGCCGTCGGCTTGGAGGGGTTTCCACAGGTTGGCGGCGAGGGCTTTTTTGACCCATTCGGCGCGGGTGACGATGCTTGGAGTATCGGAAAGTTCCAGCGGCAATGGCGCGTCGGCGGTGGTCATCGACTTCGAGTCGTCCCACAGGATAGCGATGCGCGGCTTGGTTTCGGGATGCAGGATGGTGCGCCACTCGGGTTGCCACAACAGGATGACGACGACGAGCACGGCCAGACAGCGGCAGGTTTCGAGGATGCCCGTGCGCCGGCGATGCGGGCTGCGTCTCCATGCGAGGATGGCCAACCCGCCGGTCAGGAGCAGCGCGCTGATGCCGATGGCGAGGGTGAGAGGAGTGGGGGTTAGATGAAGCATTAATTATTAAGCACTAAATCTTAAGCACGAAATTCTAAACGAAGAGAAGAGGGGGCAGGGAAATTGAGGGCGGGAAGATTGGGGAGTAAACGCAAGACACAAGAGCTGAAGACGCAAGAGAAGATGATGAAGAGTGGCTTGACACTCTGATTTCTGATATCTGATATCTGATATCTGATATCTGATTTCTGATTCAGGATTTAGGATTTAGGATTTTCAGCTTTCTGTTGGGCGGGTAGGACTTGAACCGTGACTTTCTTGGGCAGGCAGAGGATGGCCTCGGCGAGGAAGAAGAACAGGACGGCGATGAGGAAGGCGCGCCAGACATCGCGTGAGAGCGAGGGGTCGGTGGCTTGGCCGGCTTGCTCGAGGAGGGTGTAGCCGGTGCCGGTGAGGGCGGTGTCGAGCGCTTCGCGGGTGAGAATTTCCGGGCTGTCCTCGGCGGCGGGGCGGTTGACGGCGAGGAGGCGGTCATTGAGCTTGAAGACGCCGGCGAGGTAGGCGGCGTTGGCGGGATCGGGGCTGCCGAAGTCGTCGAGGCGGGTGCGGGTTTCGCCGGGCAGGGGTTTGGTGGCCTCCGAGCCGACGGTGGTGAGGTAGGATGCATCGAAGCGCTCGGTGCCGAGGGCGAGGATGCGCTGGACCAGCGGCAGCAGGACATCGGCGTCGCCGAGGTTGGACCAGGTGTAGTCTGGGGTGGAGGCGACAAACCAGAGGGTGCCGCGATCGACGATGTGGCGGGTCAGGAATGCCTCGCCGTCCTCCCAGCGGGCGAGTTGGCTGGCATCGCCGAGCGGGATTTGGCGGCGGATCGCCTTGAGGCGTTCGGCGGGCAGCGGGCTGCCGTCGATGCCGTCGCGCAGCGGTCCATCGCTGTGGTTCCAGTCCTTGAGGATGAAGTACTTGTCCTTCTCGGCCGGGGTGACCGGTGCCCAGTTGAGATCGAGGAATGGCTTGCCCGGCGCGGCACCGGGTGGGAAGCAAATGACCTGGCCGCCGGAAGTCAGAAAGCGGCTGAGTTGCTCTGCGACGGCACCGGTGGGCAGAGGTGCGGCCCACAGGATGGTGGAAACGTCCGAGGTTGCCATGGTGGCGGCCTGGCCCGGATCGATTCGCTCGACGTGTTGATTGCCGAAACCGGGAGGAGCGGCGGCCAGCGCGAGATAGTCGGCGGTTTCACCGGGTGGGGAGACAATGATGGCTTTGATGGTGCGGGCCGGACCGTAGGCGAAGAAGGCGGCGTTGTCGCGTGGGTTGCCATCGGCGGGGATGGAAAACCAGCCGGACCCGGTGTCGCTGCCTGGGGGCAGGGCCAGACGTTTTTGGAAGCGCAGCGATTGGCCGGGCAGAATGAGAGTTTCGGTGGTGCGGGTCCCGTTGATGGTGGTCGTCAGCGGCAGGTTGGCCGCCACGTGGGAATCGGCGGAACGGGTGACCTCCAGGTCCAGCAGCAGATCGTCGGCCACCCGGCGCGACCCCAGCAGGCGGATGGCGGCATTGGGAGCGGCGGCGCCGGTGAGCGAGAGGACGCGGACGGCGGGTTTTTGCGGGAGGTTGGCGAGGCTGGCGCGGGCGGCGGCCCAGCGGTCGTCGTCGGGCAGCCAGTTGGAGGTTTGGAGGTCGGAGGCGAGCCAGACTTCGGCGCGGCCGGGGGTTTCGGCCAGAAACTCGGCGGCGCGGGTCAACAACGTGGGAAAGTCTGCGCTGGTATCGGTGGCGGCGCTGCTGGAAAGCTCGGCAAGGACATCCGGCGAGGGCACGTCCTGGGGTTGGCCGGTGGCGCTATCAATGAGCACCAGCCGCGCTGTGCCCAGGTTCTTCATCGCGTCGCGAACCTTTTCCAGCACGATCTGGCGGCGCGGGCTGAGGCCGTCACCCGGCTTGGCTTCCATCGACGCCGAGCGGTCGAGCACCAGCACCACCAAATCGATTGATCCGCCGCCCCAGCCGAGCAGGCCGGAGACAATCGGCCGTGCGGCGGCGAAGATGAGCGCTGCCAGGCCGAGGGTGCGGCAGGCGAGGATGAGGAAGTTGCGCAGCTTCTTCTTGCCGCGGCTTTCGCGGGTGGCCTTGAGCAAAAACTGCATGGCCCCCCAGTGGATCGTCTTGTGGCGGCGACGATTGAGCAGGTGGATGATCACCGGGATGCTGGCGGCCAGCAGGCCCCAGAGTAACAATGGATTTAAAAACAGCATTGTTAAAGTTTAAGATTTAGTGCTTTGACTTGGGTAATCTCGCGGTGAGAAAATCCCGCAACAACGGCTCAAGCGGGGCGTCGGTGAGCACCAGTTGGTAGTCGGCGGCGGCATCGTGGCACTTGGCGCGCACGGCGGTGAGGAAGTCGCGCAGCGCGGCTTTGTACTCGTCGGCGATGAGGTTGGGTTCCACCACCAGGGCGGTGTTGTCCTCCAAATCGACAAAGCGGTGCGGGCGGTCGAACTCGAAGCTGATCTCCAGCGGATCCATCAGGTGAAACACGGAGATGTCGTGCTTGCGGTAGCGCAGGTGCTGGAGGGCGTCGCCGAGGGCATCCGGATCGGTGAATAAGTCCGACAAAATGACGACGAACGCGCGCTGGCTGACTTTCTCCGCGATGGTGTGCAGTGCCTCAAGCAGACCAGTCGGTCCAGCGGGCGTCACCGCGCCGAGGGTGCTGAAGAGCCGGTCGAGATGGGCGGCTCGGCGGCTCGGTGGCACCTCCAGATGCAGCTTGTCGGTGCAGACGGAAAGCCCGGCGGCGTCGCCCTGATTGACCAGCAGGTAGGACAGGGAGGCGGCGATGCGGCGGGCGAACTGGATCTTCGCCTCGCCCTGGCCGGCGAATTTCATCGAGCCGGAGGCATCGACGACGAAGTAGGCGCGCAGGTTGGTATCGGCCTCGAATTCCTTGATGTAAAACCGGTCGGAGCGGGCGAAGGCCTTCCAATCGAGGCGGCGGGTGTCGTCGCCGGGGACGTACTTCCGGTACTCGGCGAATTCGACCGACGAGCCGCGGTGTGGCGAGCGGTGTTTGCCAGCGACGTTGCCGAGCATGGGTACGCGGGCCTCGATGGGCAAGGCGCCGAGTCTTGACAGCAAGGTGTTGTCGAGGAAGTCGTATTTCATGCTTCCCGCATTTCCTTGATCAAGCGCTCGACGATTTTCTTGGAGGTCATGCCTTGGCTTTCGGCGGAGAAGTTGGTGATGACCCGATGCGAGAGCACCGGTGAGGCGACCGCCTCGATGTCTTCCAGCGAGGCCATGTAGGCGCCGCGCAGCGCGGCGCGGGCTTTGGCGCCGAGGATGAGGTATTGGACGGCGCGCGGGCCGGCGCCCCAGCCGACGGTGTCCTTGATCCACTGAGGCGATTCGGGTTGGTGGGGGCGGGTTTTGCGGACGATGTTGACCGCGTATTCGTAGAGGTGCTCGGGGACCGGGACACGGCGCACGAGTTGCTGGTAGGCCAGCACCTTGTCGCCATCGAGCAGGTGGCTGAGGGTTTGGCGGGC
Source organism: Akkermansiaceae bacterium (assembly GCA_903908495.1). GTDB lineage: Bacteria > Verrucomicrobiota > Verrucomicrobiia > Verrucomicrobiales > Akkermansiaceae > Luteolibacter. The sequence goes on along the minus strand of CAIVSK010000040.1, from coordinate 18,389 downwards.
GGCGCCGGTGGTTTCGCGGGCGATGCGTTTTTCCTCCTCCACGCTCGGGTAATCGACCTCGATGAGGAACATGAAGCGGTCGAGCTGGGCTTCCGGCAGTGGATAGGTGCCTTCCTGTTCGATCGGGTTCTGGGTCGCCAGGACGAAAAACGGCGGCAACAGCGTGTACGTGTTGCCCAGCACGGTGACTTTGTTTTCCTGCATCGCCTCGAGCATCGCCGACTGGGTCTTGGCCGGGGCGCGGTTGATTTCGTCGGCCAGCACGATGTTGGCAAACACCGGGCCCTTGATGAACTCGAATTCACGCCGGCCGCCCACGCCGCTTTCCTGAATGATGTCGGTGCCCGTGATGTCGGCCGGCATCAGGTCAGGGGTGAACTGGATCCGGTTGAAGGTCAGGTCGAAGGTTTGCGCCACCGAGGACACCAGCAACGTCTTGGCCAGCCCGGGCACGCCCATGAGCAAGGCGTGGCCGCGGGCAAACAGGCAGATGGCCAGTCGCTCAATCACCTGGTCCTGGCCGATGATGGCCTTGCCGAGTTCCGCGCGGAATGCTTGGTAGGTTTTTCCGAGTTCATCGATGGCGGCGACGTCATCGGGCGGCAGTTGGGAGGCGAAGTTGGTGTTAGGATCCATGAGGGTGCGAGTGCAAACAATTAGCGACGCTAGATGCCAGACTCGTTTTGTCTAGGCGAGAAACGCAGAAATATCCCCTCGGCGGCCCCAAGGCCCGCGTATCGCGGTGCCTTGAAACAGCCTTGCCTCCTGATTGCGGCAACCCGGCTGCGCCTCCTCAGCGGACTGAGGCGGGGCGGCGGCGATTGTTGCCGCTGTAGTTGCGGCCCTGGCCACCACCGCCACCATTTGATTGATACCTGCCGCCGCCGCCGCCGCCGTTGGATTGATTCCTGCCTTGGCCGCCGCCGCCGCCGCCGCCGGACTTGCCGCGGGCGTGGCGTTCGGCCAGGGCCTCGATGTGCCAGGCGTGGTCGTCCCAACGGGGAATGGGCATGCGGATGATCTTTTCGATCTCGCGCAGGTATTCCAGCTCGTCTTCCGAGCAGAACGACACCGCTCGGCCATCGGCACCGGCGCGCGCGGTGCGGCCGATGCGGTGGACGTAGGCTTCCGGTTCGTTGGGAAGATCGAAGTTGACCACCAGGCCGACGTCCTTCACGTCCACGCCGCGGGCGGCCACATCGGTGGCCACCAGCACCGGCGTGAGGCCGCGCTTGAAGCGGTCCAGCGCTTTTTCGCGTGCCGCCTGGGACTTGTTGCCATGGATGGCGTCGGCGGCGAAGCCGGCGGCACACAGGCTTTTGGCCAGTTTGTTGGCACCGTGCTTGGTGCGGCTGAACACGATGGTGAGTTTCTGTTGGGTGGCCTCGGACTGGCCGCGCAGCAACTGGTCGAGCAGCGGGCGCTTGTCCTCGCGGGTCACGAAGCACACCTGTTGGTCGATGTTCTCGGCGGTGGTCGTTTCCGGGGTGATGCTGATATGAGCCGGCTCGCGCAGGATCGTGCGGGCGAGCTCAACAATGTTAGGAGCGAGGGTGGCCGAGAAAAACAACGACTGGCGCTTGGCAGGCAACATCGCCACGATGCGCTTGACGTCGCGCAGGAAACCCATGTCCAACATGCGGTCCACCTCGTCGAGGACGAAAAACTCGACCTGGCCAAGGTCGATGTGGCGCTGGTCGATCAGGTCTAACAACCTGCCGGGGGTCGCCACGAGCACGTCGACGCCGCCGCGCATGGCATTGACTTGGGGCACCTGGCCGACGCCGCCGTACACCAGGGTTTGGCGGAAGCTGACGTATTTGCCATAGGTGGTGAAGCTTTTGCCGACCTGGCCGGCGAGTTCGCGGGTGGGTGCGAGCACCAGGGTGCGGCACGAGCGGGGGCGGACCTGGCGGGGCTGCAGATGCAGCGCATGGAGGATCGGCAGGGCGAAGCCGGCGGTCTTGCCGGTGCCGGTCTGGGCGCAGCCTAACAAGTCGCGACCTTGCAGCAGCATGGGGATGGCCTGGGCCTGGATGGGCGTGGGGACGGAGTATTGGAGTTCGCGCAAAACGCGGTGGAGGGGCGCAGCCAGTGGCAACGCCTCGAATGGAGTCGGGGTCATGTTGGTCTTAAATTGCCAGCTCCCTCCGGGTATCGGCGGCTGGCAGGGTGATGAGCGATAGAAGAAACCTCAAACAATCTCTCTCATCGATGAAGACCGGACAAGGGCACAATCTTTCAAACGAATGTGCGGTGCCAGCGTTGCCGCTGCGCAGGGCTGCTATAAGCGCGCTGCGGCGCTTGGCAAGACAAATCTCAAACTATTCATCGTGGCCGAGAATGCTCTTGGTGGTTTTGAGATCCATTGAGCGCTGTTGTTTCCAGCTGCTGACTTCCGGTTCGGGGTAGACGCGGCGGCGCTGGTCGACGATGGCGTTGGACGGTTTGTCGATGGGTTTGGCACCCTGTTCGTGGGCGGTTGACGTTTTGTAGCTGCCGGTTTTATAGTCGTCGGGGACGGTGACGGCGGCGGTGCTGGACTCATGGGCGCCGTCGTGTTGGATGCGCGACGGGGTGTGGAAGCGGTCGCCATCGGTGCTGCCGCTGTAGGCTTGTTTGGGCAGTTGCTTCTTCTTGCCGGTCCACTCGGTCTTGGCATATTCGCCGGTTTTGTAGGTCTTGGCGATCGAGGATTTCTCGTTGAAATAGGGGGACTTGTGGCTGCTATCAAACGCTGAGTATTGCTTCACATCGTCGCCCCATTCGCCCTTGGCATTCTGGCGGATCGTCGGCCCGTTGAACTTTTCATTCATGGATTTCCGGCTGGCGCTGGCGCTCGCATTCGAGGTCGCGGTGGCAGCCGTGCTGGCGGTGGTGGAGGCAGCCGTGCCGGCGGCTGGGTGGTTGCCGCATGACACCACGAACAAAAGCGACGGCAGCAGCAGGAGGAGGCGGAGCATGGCGGGTTGGGAAAAGTTTGACCGGTGAGCTTCTAACATGGAAATGGAACCTCAGTGGGGGGCGATGCTTTGTTCGAGTTTTGAGTCGGGGGCGGCACCGCGCTCGAGGGCTTTTTGATAGTAGTTGCGGGCGTCTTCGAAGCGCTTGGCGCGGGCATACAGGAGCGCGAGATTGAAGTACGGCTCGCTGAGCATGGGATCGGCGGCGATGGCGGTCTTGTAGAGGCCCTCGCTCTCCGTGGGTTTGCCGAGGCGATAGACGATGGTGGCCAGGAGGTTCTGGCTCTTGGCGTCGTCCGGGGCGAGGGAGACGCTGCGGCGGACGTTGTGCTCGGCGGCGGCGAGGTCGCCGAGGGCCATGAGGGTGAAGCCGAGCATGCGGTGGGCGTACGGGTTGTTTTCATCGAGTTCGACGGCGCGGCGGAACGAGTCGGCGGCGGCGCTTGGGTTGTCGAGGCGGAGGTTGACGACGCCGAGTTTGCACAGCGAGCCGACATGGCCCGGGTGGTCTTCGAGGATGAGTTGATAGAGTTCGCGTGCGGGCAGGAGGCGGGCGGAGGCAAACGCCTTGGTGGCGGCGCGGTCATAGACCTCGATGTTCTTGTTGAGGTGGACGTTGTGTTGTTCGACGTCGGCGGGGGTTTGGGCGTAGGGCGAGAAGAGTTCGACGTCTGCGGGGTCGGCGATGAGGCGTTGTTCGTCGGGACTGAGGGGGATTTCATCGCCTTCGAGCAAGGTGATGGCGCCGGTGATGGTGGGATCGGAGGAGCCGAGCAATTTGGCGCCCGCAATGAGGATTTTGCTGGCCTGGCGGCGGCGTTCCTGGGTGACGAGTTGGCGATTGATGATGTTGCGGAGGGTCTCGATTTCGGCGGGGTCGGCGGACGCGGGATTATCGGCGAGGGCACCTTGTTCGCGTTTGAGGCGGCTCTCCAGCTCGGCCAGGCGCTTGTCTTTGGCGCGGCGTTCCTGGTTGAGGCCGTTGATCTGGAACTTGGCCATGGCGAGGTCGCGCAGGGCATCGGTGAAGTCGTTCTTGGTGGCGTTGTTGTCGCGGTCAAGGGCTTCGAGCGCCGCGGTTTTTTCGCGCAGGTTTTTGACGAGGCCCATGTTTTGCTCGATGAGATCGTGGACGCGGTCGGCTTCGTTGAGTTTGAGGAGGGCCTTCATTTGGTCGCGCTCGCCGACCAGTGCGTCGCGTTCGTCGCGGAGTTGGGTGAAGGCGTCGCGGCTTTGCTGGAGTTGTTGTTTGAGGCCGCCGATTTGTTCGTTGGCGGCGGCGATGTCCTTGTTTTTCTGCGTCAGGCTGGTTTGCAGCGTCTGGAGTTGCTTGCGCATGCCCTCGACGGTGGTATTGGACGTCTTGCGCTGGAGCTCAAGATCGCGCTGGAGGTCAGCGGCGCGCTGCGACACGACGGTGAGGTCGGCTTCCAGGATGGCGATCTTGGAGAGTGACTTGGTGTGCTCGCTGCGGCTTTGGGTCAGGGCCATGGCCATCGCCTCGCGCTCTTGGTCGAGTTTTTCGATTTGCTGGTTGAGGCCGCTGACCTCATTTTCGACGGGGGCTTTGGCGAGGCGTGAGCGGAGGTTTTCGGCGTTGGCCTCGGCGGCGCGGAGTTGGTCCTTGAGGGCGTCGCGCGAGCGTTCGAGGTCGTGCACGCGCTCGGCGTTGCGGGCCACTTCGGCCGGTGGCGTCAGCGAGTCGTGAATGAGTTTGCGCAGCCGCTCGACCTCGGCATCATTCTCATTGAGGCGGCGTGCGGTCAACGGGTCGACCTTGAGGACGTTGGGGGGAGTGGCCCCTGGTGGCGGCGTGCCCACGCGGGCGGGAATTTTCTGGCCGCCTTCGAGTTCAGCGACGACGCGCTGTTCCTTGTTGCGCTGGGCGTCGGCCTTGGGGCGGATCTGGGCGAGGGTTTCGCGGGTCTTGGCGACGCGGCCACCGACCATTTCCGGCTTCCATTTCGGGTAGTAAGTGGTGACGGAGTTGAGGAGTTTGTCGGCCTGCTCGAGTTTGCCGAGGGCACCGAGGTAGTTCTCGTCGGTCTCGTATTGTTCGGCGGAGCGAATCTCCAAGTACGCTTGGAAATAGACGTCGGAGGGGTCGAACTGCGCGGCTGTGACCGGCGGCGGCGCTGCCTGCTGGGCCCGCAGGGGAGTGGCCCAGCCAGCCAAAGACCATGCCAAGCCCACCAGCAATACTGCCGGAAAGCGACAAAATCGGGGTGTCTGGGTCCGCATGGGGCGGCAGGCTAGTGCGGCGTGGGTGCGGATGCAAGGGGATTCGCTGGGCGGGAGCGGGCGCCGCGCGAAATTCCTGAAATCGGGGGTTGTCGCGGCGCGCATCATAGATAGCATGTCGGGACTTTCAAGCAACGCATGAGTAAAAATCCAATGAGCACGTGTCGTCCGTCGGGAACATCCATGACGGTTTATTTTCTCCTGTTCATCGCTGGCATGGGCGGCCTGCTCTACGGGATTGACATCGGGGTCATCGATCCGGCGCTGCCGTATTTGAACAAGGCGATCCGGCTAACCGAACAGGAGACGTCCTACATCGTGGCGGCCGTGCTGGCTGGATCGTTGCTGGGCTCGGTCATCGCCGGCTTTCTGGCGGACTGGCTGGGGCGCAAGAAGATGATGATCGTCAGCGCGCTGATGTTCGTGGCCAGCGTGGCGATCATCTTTTCGAGCCAAAGTTATGTGCCGCTGATGTTCGGGCGCCTGTTGCAGGGGATGAGCGGTGGGGTCATCGCGGTGGTGGTGCCGCTGTATCTGGCCGAATCACTGGTGGCGCGCAAGCGGGGCTCCGGCACCGCCATTTTCCAGTTCATGCTGACGTTTGGGATCGTGTTGGCGGCATTTGTCGGGCGTTATTTCATCGGCAATGCGGAGGCCGCCACGGAGGCGGCGGGCAGCAACCAGGAGGCGATCCTGCAGGCGGCGGACCACGCCTGGCGGGGCATGTTTCTAACGGTTGTTTACCCCGGGCTGGTGTTTTTGGTCGGCAGTTTCATGGTGAGTGAATCGCCGCGCTGGTTGTTCCGGCGCGGCAAGGTGGACGCGGCGCGGGCGGCGCTGTTGAAAAGCCGCTCGCCGGAGGAGGCCGAGCTGGAGATGACGGAAATGGCGGACTCGCTCGCACACGAACGGGCCAAACCGCAAATGACGTTCATCGAGTCGATGACGGAAATTTTCACCGCGCGCAAGTACGTCATTCCGTTTGTGCTGGCCTGCATCATTCTCGGCTGCAACCAAGCCACCGGCATCAACTCGATCCTGCAGTTCATGACCATCATTCTGCAGCAGGCCGGATTGGGTGCGCTGGCGGCTTCCAACAGCGGCACCGCAATCAAGATCCTCAACTGTGTGATGACCATCGTGGCGGTCTTGTTGGTGGAGCGCAAGGGCCGCACGTTCCTGCTGAAGCTGGGCACCTCCGGCATCATCGTCTCATTGGTGGCGCTGGCTGCGGTGTTTTACAGCGTGGAATCCAAGCGCCAGGACGTCGACAAGGAAGTCATCGCGATGATCAAGGACAACCAACTGGTGCTGGATATCACCAAGGTGAAGTTCGCCAACCAACCGGCGGGCGAGGCGGTCCAGATCAGCGTGCTGTCCAACTATGGCAGCAAGCAGCAGGTGTCCACCGCGTTCATGCCGACGGCTGAATCCGCCAAGATCCTCACGGCCGCGGATGATATCCTGGGCCAGCTGACGGCGGAGTCCAAGGTGTTGCTAGATAAGGCCAAAGCGCTCAAGGCGAAGGATTTGGCAACCCTCAGCCCGCAGGAAAAGGCGGAGGTGGATCAGGCGCAACTGGTGTTAGGCAAGCTGTCCAAGGACGAGCGCGCCACCCTGGCAAACGCGGCGGTGATCACCCAAAATGAAACCCTGTCCATCGCGCCTGACGCCAAGGACAAGGATAACGCCGGCAAGCCGCTGGAGATCAAACGCGCCAAGATCGGGCCGATTCCCGGCAAGCAAAACGGCATCCTCGCCGCGCTCTGCATCGCCTTCTTCATCGCTTCGTTCTCCGTCGGGCCGGGCGTCTGCGTTTGGCTCGCGCTGTCCGAACTGATGCCGACGCGGATCCGCTCGGCGGGCATGGGCATCGCGTTGCTGGTGAACCAAGGGGTAGCCACGGCCATCGCGGCGGTGTTCCTGCCGGTGGTGGGCAACTACGGCTACTTTGCGATGTTCCTGTTCTGGGCGGCCTGCACGGTGGTCTATTTCATCACTGCGGCGTTTTTCCTGCCGGAGACCAAGGGCAAAACCCTCGAAGAGATCGAAGCCCACTTCGAGGGCAAGCACAACCACGGTTGAGGCGGCCAAATGTCACGGATCACCGGCATTATTGCTAATGCTCACGGTGCCTTTGCTGTGGTTGGTGATGCGCGGTTTGCCGGTGATGATATTGTCTGAGATGACCGCGCGGCGCAGCGCCTGACCGAGTTCGATCTGGGGTTTGTCTTCGCGGAATTCGCAGCCCCGGATCAACACGGTGCCGCTGGCGGCTTGCACCGCGTGGCGCCCCTCCTTGTTGCGGTCCCACTGCACAAAGGTGCAATCGCTGAATCCCACCGTGCCGCTGCCGGCAATCTTGGCGATCTGGTTGCAGGGCCCCCAGAACGCACAGTTGACGAAGCGCACGCTGCCGGTATTTTTGGTGCCGACCTCGACCATGGTGGGGTCGGGCCCGTGGAACGAGACGAACTCGCCGTTAGAGATGAGCAGGCCAAACGGGGCGCATTCCTCCACGGCGATGCCTGTGAAGCAGTCGTCGGCACCGATGCCGAGGAAATTGCCGTTGCACACGCCGAAGCGGGTTTTGATGAAATTGTAGCCGACTTTATAGCCGAAGCAGAACGTGTTGAAGACGTACTGCCAGTCGCTGCGGCCGAAGATGAAGGCTTCGCCGTGTTCCTGTTGCCATTGGAACAAGCGCGGCTTCATGCTCCACCAGGGATTGAAGTGGACGTTTTCGATGCGTCCGATGTCATAAATGTCATCCACGGTAATGCCGCGGCGGAGCGGTTGGCCCTGCACGTCGCGGATCAGGTGGCGTTCGTTGTGAGCGGCATCGATCCCGTTGTATGGGTTGAGCAATTCGACGGCGAGCACGGCGGGGTTTTTGCCGCGCATGGCAATGGCCCACGGATAGGGCCGCGGTTCCCCGGCGGGATCCTGCAGCGGATAATAGAGGACGACGCCTTTTAGGGTGCTGTTGTCGTGCAACGTGATGAACGGGGGGCCGTCTTCCTTCCCCGCGTTTTCCGTGACCAGGAAAGTGGTGCCATCATCGGTCGGCTTGGCGCCGTCCGGGCTGCGCAGGCCGACGTGGGATGGGACCGATTCCCAGACGCCTTGCAAGCTTACGGCACCCGGCACGTCCAGGTGGCCGGCGAAAAAGTAGTTGCCCCGCGGGGCGTAGACGATCCCGCCGCCAGCCAGCTTGGCAGCCTCCAGGGCTTTTTGAAAGGCGGCCGTGTCATCCGTCTTGCCATCGCCCTTGGCACCGAAATCACGCACGGAATAATGGTCCGGGCTCGGCGCGGCGGCGGCCTGCAAGGTCGCCGCCAACAGCGCGGGGAGCGTGGTTATTGCTATAACGGCGAGGAACTGGCGGCGGGGTTTGATGCGCATGGTGGTGGTTGAGTGATTTTTTTGGACGGAAGCTAGAAATATATCCTAACAGAACGGCCGAGCTAACCATTTGCCAAGGGGCGCGACAAGGCCCAAATCCGGGTGAGTCCCAAATCCGGGTGAGCGGGGGGAAATTTTCATGGGCAAGGTGTCGGGCAGGACGCCACAGCCACTAGCATGACTTGCGGCGAGGACGCCGCAATCACGGCCTGCGGCGGGGACGCCGCAGCCCCGCGCCTGCATGACCGGCGCTGCCGCCGGCCAAGCGATGTGCGTAAGGTTTTGTCACCCTGGCGGGTATCTTGCTTGCCCAAAGCTGATCTTTGCCATTCATTGCCGCCGCCATGTGGATTGTCCTTTTCGCCCTGCGTTACAAATACACCATCGGGGTGATGGCGATCCTGATCCTGTTGTTCGGCATCATGTCCGGGCTGCGGATGTCCACCGACATCCTGCCGCGGGTCGACAGCCCGGAAATCACCCTGGTGTGGAATTACGGTGGCTTGAACGCGGCGGAAATGGCGTCGAAAATCACCTCGTTTTCCGAGATTGCCACGCTCAACAACGTGGACGACTTGCTGGAAGTGCGCTCCGAGACGTCCAACGGGGTCGGTCTGGTGAAGCTGCGGTTCCAGCCCAACGTGAACATCAACACCGCGATGTCCCAGGTCACCGGCGTGTCCCAAACGATCCTGCGCCGCATGCCCCCCGGCACCACCCCGCCGCTCATCGTGCGCACCAGCCCGTCCAACGTGCCCATCGTGCAGCTGGTCATGTCGTCGGACACCATGACCAGCGGCCAGCTTTACGATTACTCGCGGCTGGCGTTGCGGGCGCAGTTGCAAAGCGTGCCGGGCATGCGCATCTCGCTGCCCTACGGCGGCGCGGCCCGCCAAATCATGGTGGACCTCGATCCGCAGGCGATGAACGCGTTCACCATCACCGCGGCGGAAATCAGCGCCGCGCTGGGTCGCCAGAATCTAACACTTCCCTCCGGCACTCTGCGCGAGGGTGGCCGCGAGTTGCCGGTGGAAATCAACGCCAGCCCGCAAGACATCCAAGGGTTTCTCGACCTGCCGCTGCGTTCGGTCGACGGCAAGACCATTCTGCTGCGGGATGTGGCCAACGTCCGCGACGGCGAGGCGGTGAGCACCAACATGGCCCGCCTCAACGGCCAGAACGCGGTGATGATCTCCATCCTCAAGCTCGGCAGCGCCTCCACCGTGGAAATCATCGATGGCATCCGCCAACGCCTGCCGGATATCCGCGCCTCCGCCCCTCCCGGCATGAACATCGAGCCGATTTTCGACCAGTCCGTCTTCGTCCGCGAGGCGGTCAATGGCGTGCGCCACGAAATCATGCTCGTGGGCGGCTTGGTGGCGCTGGTGGTGTTGTTATTCCTCGGCTCGTGGCGCTCCACCCTGATCGTGCTGACGTCCATTCCGCTGGCGTTGTTGTGTTCTGTGTTAGGGCTGGCCCTGTGCGGTGCCACCTTCAATCTGATGACCCTCGGCGGGCTCGCCTTGGCCATCGGCATCCTCGTCGACAACGCGCTGGTGGAAATTGAAAACATCAAACGCCAGATCGCCCTCGGCAAGGAAGTTAGACAAGCCATCATCGACGGCGCGCAGGAGGTTGCGTTCCCGGAGTTCGTATCCACCATTTCCATCTGCATCGTGTTTCTGCCGATTTTCCTCCTCAGCGGCACGGCTTCCTTTGTGTTCCGGCCGCTTGCGCTGGCGGTGGTGTTCGCGATGCTCGCCAGTTACTTGTTAGCCCGGACCCTGGTGACCACCCTGGCATCGATCATCCTGCCGGCCGAGATCCGTGCGGAGAAACGCCGCGGCGATGCCAAACCCCGCGGATTGTTAGGTGTCCACCATTTGATAGAGCGGGGGATGTCGCGCATCGGCCGCATTCAGGGCGGGATCCTCCGCTTCGTCATGCCGCACAAGACGCTGATCCTGATTCCGGTGTTCCTCACCGTGGGGCTGGGAGTGTTTTCCGTGATGCGCTCCGGCCGCGAGTTTTTCCCCAAGACCGACGCCGGTTTGATCCGCCTGTTCGTGCGCATCCCCAGCGGCATTCGAATCGACGACACGGCGCAGGCGCTGGCGGACATCCAGCGTGAGATCCGTGAAATCATTCCGCGCCGTGACTTGCAGTTTGTGGTGGAAAACATCGGCACGCCCACTTCGGTCAACCAAGCATGGGTGGAAACCACGGCGATCAGTTCATCGGATGGCGAGATCCTCGTGCAGCTCGGCTCCGGCCATGCGCCCAGCGAGGGATATGTGGAAAAAATCCGCGCCATGTTGGCGGCGAAATTTCCCGCCGTGCAGGCGTTTTTCCGGCCGGCGGATGCCACGAGCCAGACGCTGGCGGGAGGTGCTCCGACCACCTTTGAGGTGCGCTTCATGGGGCGCGATGCGCCCGGTAACCTGGCGCTGGCCAAGGACCTGCGGCAGCGCTTCGCCAAAATCAGCGGTGCTGCTGACGTGACCCTGCGCGAGGTGTTGGACCAACCCGGCTACGCGATCCGGATGGACCGCGCCCGCGCCGGCAGTTTCGGCATCAACACCCAGGATGCTGCCAACGCCCTGCTGGCGGCGCTTGGCAGCGGCGGCTCGGTGACGCCGAATTTCTGGTCCGATCCGGTGACGGGTGCGGCCTATGATGTCCAGATCATCGCCCCGCCCACCAACCTCAAGGCCGTCGAACAATTGCTCAATCTGCCGGTCCGCCCGTCCAGCGGCGGTGCCGCGCCAGTGCCGTTGCGCGCGTTTGCCACGGTGGTGGAAAAACGCGCGCCCGCCAGCGTCAGCCGGACGTCATTGCAGCCGACCTTCACCGTCATCGCCAACGCCTCGGGGCGCGACCTGGGCAGCATCACCAAGGATCTGGAAGCGGTCCTGCGCGATTTGCGTGGCAAGCTCAAGCCCGGCAACCGGATCGAACTCGCCGGCCAGGCTGCCCTGATGGAGAAATCCTATGCTGAATTGATAGGCGGGCTGGGACTCGCTGCGGTACTCGTTTTTCTGGTGATGGTGGTTAATTTCCAATCATGGACATTGCCGTTTGTCGCGGTGGCGGGCTTGCCCGTCGCCATTTCAGGCGCCTTGTTTGCGCTGTGGGCCACCGGCACTCCGCTGAGCGTGCCCGCCCTGATGGGCATCATCATGGTCGTCGGCGTGTCCACCGCCAACAGCGTGCTCGTCAGTAGCTTCGCCCGCGACCGCTTCGACCAAGGCGAGACTGCCAGCGCCGCCGCCATCGAGGCCGCCACCACCCGCCTGCGACCGGTGATCATGACGGCCTTGGCGATGATTCTGGGGGTCATTCCGATGGCGCTCGGCAATGCCCAGGGCGGCGAGCAAAACGCGCCGCTGGGCCGCGCGGTGATCGGCGGGCTGCTGTTCGGCACATTCGCTTCGCTGTTCCTGGTGCCCATCGCTTTTGCCGCCGTCCGCGGATTCACCCACCGCCGGGCCCTCCGCCGCCAAGCCACCCTGGCGGCCTTGAAGCCGATCTCCGAAGTCGGATTCTAGGAGTCGGACGGGTTAACATCAGGCCGGTTTGCTTTTTTTCCATGGAGCGCCAGAATACGCATGATACTCTCGGGCCGGGTTTTGTTGGCTTGCCCGCACGCCTCCGGACCGCTAGCCTCGCCCCGGATGTGGCGAAGTCCGCCGGTCGTTCCCGCCACACCCACCGATCCACCTTGCATGGCCATCCACAGCTACCATCAAGATGTCGCTCCGCGACGAAATTCGTCCGCCTCCGCTACCCAGAAGTATAATTTCACCCAACCAACCGATGATCCGACCCCATGATTCCGCCAGCGGCGGCCAACCGCCATTCGACCCCAAATCCCTATTGCTTCAAATGGAGCGTTCATTGCGCCCGGTCCGGCCCGACGAGATCGGCGAGGCGCAGGAATGCTATTATGACGCGATGGAGGCGCGGACGGAGGAAGACGCGCTCCGGCTTTTGTCACGGGCGTTGGAGCTTGATCCCGGCAACACGGACGCGTGGTTGTTGATGATGAGCCACACTCCGCCGCTGTCGGCGGACGAGGAGATCGGGGCGCTGCGCAAGATCGTGGCAGGCGCGGAGGAACGCCTGGGCAAAAAGGTATTCAAGGACTGTGCCGGGCATTTCTGGGGTTATCATGAAACCCGGCCCTACATGAGGGCGCGGGCCGCCCTCGCGGATGCGCTGCACCGGGCCGGGCGGATCGAGTCTGCCGCCGCCGAAGTGGAAGGTATGTTAGAGCTTAATCCGGGAGACAACCAGGGGCTGCGTTACCGTTTGCTGGCGTTCTATCTGGCAGTCGGACGGCTGGATGACACCCGAGGTCTTATCGCGCGGTATCCGGACGAGTTCGCTTACAACACAGTTTTCGCGTGGTCAAAAGTGCTGGAACGTTTCCTGTCCGGGATGCCGGACGAGGCGGTAACCGCGCTGGCCGTTGCGCTGAAGCAGAATGCGTTTACCAAAGCCTATCTGTTGGGGCACCGCAAGCTGCCGAAAAATCCACCCGATTCCTACGCGCCCGGCAGCAAAGAAGAGGCGGCATGCTTCGCCGGAGATCTCCAATTGGCATGGAACGCGCATCCCACTGCGAAGAAATGGCTGGCCACCATGAACCCGAAGAAATGATGCTGAGGACCGGAGAGATCTTTCCGTATGAATGAGCCGCAATATCCCGTGATTGAAGTCCAGCCCGAGTGGGTATTGGAGGTGGAGGCCATGGGCAGCAAGGAGAAGTTTTGGTATCGGGATCGGGAGGATAAGGCGGATTGGTTGTTCAAGTATCCCAAGCCGGGCACGGGCCAGCATTGGGCGGAGAAGGTGGCGGCGGAGATTGCCAAGGTCCTCCAGATTCGACATGCCACGGTGGAGTTGGCGCTGTTTATGGGAAGTCGCGGGTCAACGACGGAGTCATTCGCGCGGGAAGGCCGCAATCTTTTCCATGGCAACCAGATCCTCGCGGGAAGCGTGCGGAGTTACGGTCCCTCCGGTATGTTCAGGCACTCCAGTCACACGTTAGACAATATCAGGGTGGCGATGGACCGGACCTTTGCCTACCCCCATGGCCGCGAGCGGGCAAAGCTGGCTCTGGCAGAATATCTGGTACTTGACGCCCTGATCGCCAACGTGGATCGCCATCACGAAAACTGGGGATTGCTGCGAAAGAACGCTGACGGCCAGTGGACCGGATTCGTGGCTCCGACCTTCGACCATGCGTCGTCACTCGGGCGCGAGTTGCTGGAGGATCGGCGCGAGTTGCTGTTGAAAGAGGGGCGGGTCGGCCAGTATGTGGAGAAAGGACGGGGCGGCGTGTTTTGGGCAGAAGCGGACAAGCGAGGCCCGAGCCCACTGGAGCTGATACGGAGGGCGATCAAGGCGTATCCGGACGAGTTTCGCCCGGCGGTTGAAAAGGTCGCCCGTTTTGATCGCAGTGCACTGGAAACGATCCTGAAGCGGGTGCCAGAAGACTGGATGTCCCGATTGGAGCGTGAATTCACGCTTGCATTGGTGTGCTATAGTCATCATGAAATGGCGAAACTCCTGACATGAATCCCCAAACGCTCTTTCTCGCCTGGCAAGACAAGAACCGCACCCGTGGCTGGTTTCCGGTAGGCCGTCTGGACTCGGACCGTGCGCACTCCGCCTACCGTTTCCGCTACACGGCGGGTGCGGACATTGCCCAGCGGGAGGCCGGATTCCCGCCGCTGCTCGATTTCCCGGACCTTCATCAGGATTACCGTTCCAGAGAATTGTTTCCGATGTTCAAGAATCGTGTGATCATGCCCGGCAGGCCCGATTTCGCGGACTACCTCGCCCGTCTGGATTTGGAAGGCGAACCGGATCCCATTGAGATGCTCGCGATTGACGGTGGATTCCGGGCAACCGACAGCTTCGAGGTGTTTCCGAAGATCGAGACTCTTGAGGACGGTTCATTCCGCTGTCGGTTCTTCCTGCACGGTTGGCGGCATGTCAATCCGGAGGCCCAACAACGGCTGAACACGCTTGTGACAGGGGAGCCTCTCTATCTGTCACTGGAATTGACCAACCCTGCAACGGGGACGGCCATTCAGATTCAAACCGAGGATTATCACATGATTGGTTGGGCTCCACGCTATCTGTTGAAGGATTTGATGGCGGTCATGTCACAAACTCCCCACCAATACTCTGCATTTGTGGTGCGAGTGAACCCGGTTCCAGCGCCTTCCAAACAACGGGTGCTCATCGAACTCGGCGGTCATTTGCCCGCAGGCTACCAACCGATGTCTTCACAGGAGTTTGAGCCTTTGGTTCGGTGAACAGCCTTCCAGTGTTTGGCCAATCTCATCGGCTGCGTTATGTGCCCGCAGCCCGATAAAACGAATGGCAACCGGGAGGCGCGGCCGCCGGTTGCCTATTGCGGCCGAAAGGCCTGGATAATCCAGTGCTTGCCCTTGCCGGTAGAAGACGCTAGACTCCCGTTGTTCCGATGAAAGGACCGCAATCCATTGATTTTGTGCTCAGGGGTCGGGTGGACGGTGTGGAAATCACACCCGCCACCATCGGACTCTCGCATTTCAATGAGTTCAACCGGCAGGTTGAGGAATTCGTGGGCGGCAGCGGAAAACTGCCGCTGGATGAGGTCCGGGTCCATATCGAGCCAGGTTCCTACATACTGAAGGTATTTCTGCCGGTTGTGGTGGCATCCGCCCTGGAGGCAGACCTTCGCTTGCTCGGTAGGCAGGATTCACTTGGAGAGATCGACCCCAAGCGGGCGGAGGTGATCACCCGCTGGCAGATGAAAGCCAGAACCTCGGGCGAACTCGGTTACATGATCCGCCCCGAGGGCGCGGCGCTGCCCGTGGTCTCTCTGGACTCGACGAGCGATTACCGGATCGGCCAGATTGTCCCATGGGTGAAGGTGGAAAAATATCTTTTCGGCGAGGTCGTGGACATGGGAGGCGCACAGAAAGCCAACGTCCATATCCGGCTTAGCGATTCCGGCAAGCTTGTGCATGTGCGCACGGACCAGAATTACCTGCGCGACCAGGAAGAGAACCGGCTTTACCGGAAGGTGCTGGTTCGCGTGGAGGCTGAACAACACCACAGTGGCGGCGACCTCCGCAATTTGAGACTGCTTTCGTTTGAGGACTACGCCCCGCATTATGACGAGGATGCTCTCGACCGATTTGCCTCCGCCGGGCGCGATGCCTGGGTGGATGTCAGCGAACCGCGGAGAGCGTTTGGGCATCACGGTCAGCAATCTCAATGACAAGATCGCTGACAAAATCGAGGAGGCGGACTTGAACCAAGACCGCCTTACACCGAGGAAGAAGCTCAGGACTTGGCCGGACACATTTGCCATTTCGTTTCTCAACAGGCATTGTCCGGTGCAGGTTACAACGGGCGTTCGGCAGCCTGAAATCGATGATCCAAGCATGTGATCTAACCATCTAACCGCCATGAAACTATCCACCATTCTCTATTGCCTGCTGGTCGTCACCGCGCCCCTCAGCGCCGCAGATAAAACTCCCGTGCGCACCGTGCTGCCGGTCGCCAGCACCGCGCCGACCCATCTCGAGCTTCCCGGCCGCACCGAACCCGTGGAATCGGCCACCATCTTCACCCGCGCCACCGGCATCGTGCGCGAACGCTCGTTCGATATCGGCGATCACGTCAAGGCCGGACAATTGCTCGCCGTGATCGATGTGCCGGATGTCGACCGCGCCGTCGAGGCCGCCCGCGCCACGGTTGACCAAGTCAGCGCGCGGGCCAAGACCGCCCGTCAGGTCGGGGATCGCTCGGCAGCCCTGTTGAGCTCGCACGCCGTTTCCAAGGAGGAATCCGAAACGCGCGTCTCGGTCGCCGACGAATCCGCGGCCGCTCTCCAGGTGGCCAAAGCCGAGTTGGCCCGGCTCGAGGTCTTGCAGCAATTTGCCACCGTGCGTGCCCCGTTTGACGGCACCATCTCCGCCCGCAATTTCGACCGTGGCGACCGCATGCGCGGCGACTCCGCCACCGCCGAGGGCTGGCTGTATAAACTCGTGCGCCTCGACGCCCTGCGCTTCGTCATCAACGCCACCCCTGATCTGGCCCTGCGCCTGTCGAGTGAAACCGCGGCCAAAGTGAGCTTCACCGAGCTGCCGGGCCGCGTCTTCACTGCCAAGTTGGCGCGCACCAGCCAGCTGTTCGACACCAGTTCCGGCACCATGAGAGCGGAATTCCTCATTGCCAACGACGATTTGGCGCTGCCTGCCGGCCTCACCGGTCTTGCCGCCTTCAGTCTGCCGCCCGCTCCGGCCACCTTCATTGTGCCCGCCAACACCCTGATCCTGCGCCAGGGCAATGCCTTGGTCGCCACCGTTCAATCCGGCAAGGTCACTTATGTTGAAGTCCTGCCAGGCAAGAACTCCGGCGTGACCCTTGAGATCACCTCCGCCGCGCTGACTCCCGCAACCCCCGTCATCGTCAACCCCAACGCCCTGCTGCGCGAGGGCGACCCCGTCGAAGTCACGGCCATTGCCGCCGGCCACCCCTAATCTCCCATGCAGGTTCCCACGCGGCGGGCACTTTGCACCCACGCATGGTCGGGCGGAATCAACTTGAGGTTGCCGGCCACGTCCTGGATCGGCACCGGCACCACCACGCCCCCGTGATCGGCTACCATCACTCCGAAGCAATCATTTTCTATCAACTCGACACACCTCGTTCCCAGGCGGGTGGCTAACAAGCGGTCATTGGCCGATGGCGTCCCGCCCCGCTGCAGGTATCCGAGGATGGTCACCCGGGCTTCGAGCTTCGTGAGTTCTTCCAATTGCTTGGACAGGCGCAGCGTGTTGCCGGAGTGGTGGGCGTTGAATGCCGCCAGCGCCTGTTTCGCCTCGTCCCGCTCGGGGCTGCCTTTGGCACCCTTGGTGTCCTTCTTGGCTTGTCTGGCGGCGGCATAAATGGCCGCGTCGGTGACACTCATGGCCCCCTCCGCCACCGCCACGATGCTGAAATTCGTCCCGTGGTCGCGCCGCCGACAGATGGCCGCGGCGACAGTCTCGACATCGTAGGGGATTTCCGGGATCAGGATCACATCCGCGCCACCGGCGATGCCCGCTCCCAGCGCCAGCCAGCCCGCGCGATTCCCCATGATTTCCGCCACAATGATGCGATGATGGCTGTGGGCGGTGCTGTGCAGACGGTCCACCACTTCGGTCACGATTCCCAGCGCGGTGTCAAAGCCGATTGCCGCGTCTGTTAGATAGAGGTCGTTGTCGATGGTCTTGGGCAGGGTGATGATGTTGAGGCCCTTCTCGACGAGTCGCAGGGCGTTCTTGTGGGTGCCGCCGCCGCCGAGGCAGACCAAGGCATCGAGCTTGTTGAGCTTGTAATTGTCGGCCATCACGTCGGTCATGTCGCGAATTTGGCCATCGATTTCCATGCGGTGGGGTTTGTCGCGGCCGGTGCCGAGGATGGTGCCGCCGACGGTGAGGATGCCGGCGAGGATGGCCTTATCGAGCGGGTCGCGCAGGTTCTCCGCGAGGCCGCGAAACCCGTCCCTGAACCCGATGACTTCCATGCCACAGCCCAATGCCGCCTTGCCGACGCTGCGGATGGCGGCGTTCAGGCCGGGGCTATCGCCCCCTGCGGTGAGGATTCCGATGCGTTTGTTGCGTGCCATATTTGTCATGCGTTCATATAGTGGCGCTGTGCGGTGTCAAGAGCTTAGATGGGGCCGATCAACAGACAGGCGAGTCAATCCGGCCGGTTCGTCAGCGTGGT
>CAIVSK010000039.1 GCA_903908495.1 Akkermansiaceae bacterium | reverse complement strand
TGACGGTGACCTTCACCTACGACGGCTCGGCCACCGCACCCACCAACGCGGGCACTTACGCGGTCGTCGGCACGATCAACGACGCCAACTATCAAGGCAGCGCCAGCGGCAGTTTGGTGATTTCCAAGGCGAGCGCAACCGTCACCCTCGGCAGCCTGGCCGCCACGTACAGCGGGACCGCCAAACCCGCCACCGCCACCACCACGCCCGTCGGTCTGACGGTGACCTTCACCTACGCCGGCTCAGCCACCGCACCGACCAACGCGGGCACTTATGCCGTCGTCGGCACGATCAACGACGCCAACTATCAAGGCAGCGCCAGCGGCAGTTTGGTAATTTCCAGACCTCCCCCCACATTCGGCACTTGGGCGACGGACCTCGAAACATCCAGCGGACTGGCGGCTGGCACCGTCGCCAACCACCCGGACGCGGATTTCGACCATGACGGCAGATCCAACCTTGTCGAATATGCCTTTGGAACTTCACCGGTCACTGCCAACGACCCCGCTCCCCGCATGCCGCAAGCCCAAATCAGCCTCACCCACTTCGTGATGCAATACCAGCGCGACACCACCCTCACCGATCTAACTTTCACGGCAGAGGCCTGCAGCGGGCTTGGAAACTGGAAAGCCCCCGGAGACGCCGGGGCTCCTGCCGGATTCACTGATAGCGTGATTTCCACCAGCAGCGGGGTGGAAACCCACCAAGTGATAATCCCGCGCAGCTCCGGCACCAACATCTTCATGCGCATGAGGATTTCGCGGCCGTAAACCAATCTCACTTCAAAAATCAAAAATCATCAATCCATCCGGTTCTGGAAAACTTGACTACTCACGGACCAGGACGATTCGGTGACCGCCCGCCCCCGCCGAAGATTTCCGCTGCCCATCGGCCACCGGATGCGCTAGCGTAACAGCATGGGCGCAGTGACGACACAAGAAATGCGGGCGCTGGAAGCGCGGGCGGCCGACCTCGGATGGTCCGAAAACCGCTTGCTCACCCTCGCCGGGCACCGCCTCGGCCACGCGCTGGCGGCATTTTTTCCGACCCCCGGCACCCTCGTCGGCTACCTCGGCAAGGGCCACAACGCCGGCGATGCCTTGGTCGCCATGCGCGTCATGGCACACACCTACGGCTGGCACACCGCCGTGCGCGGCGGGTTTCCGCCGGAAGATTGCGCGCCGCTGACCCGCGAAAAATGGCTGGAGACACCACCCGCCGAGGTGTTGGACACACCGCCGGACTGGCGCTCGTTGCGGCGCCCGCTGGTGTTATTGGACGGGCTGCTCGGCATCGGTGCCGCGGGGCCACTGCGCAAACCCCTCGCCGCCATGGCCCGCGAAATGGCCTGGCTGCGCGAACAAGCCGGGGCACGCGTGGCGGCCGTGGACCTACCGTCCGGTGTGGATCCGGATACCGGCGAAATCTCCGCCGGGGCGGTGACTGCCGACGTCACTTTCATGATCGGCGCACCAAAACGCGGTCTGCTGATAGCCACCGCAGCAGCAGCCACGGGCGCGCTGGCGCTGGTGCCCGTGGAACCGCTCACACCGCCGCCCGGCGGCGAATTCGAACTCATTTCCCCGCTTTCGATGACCGTCGGCAAGGCCCCGAGGCCGTTTGATTTTCACAAGGGCATGGCCGGACGGGTGCATCTGCTGGCCGGTTCCGCTGCCTACACCGGGGCGGCGGTGCTGGCTGCCAGCGGCGCCTTGCGCGGCGGGGCCGGTCTGATTGTGTTGCACGCGCCGAGCGCCGCCGCCGCGGTGATCGCGGCTAAATGCCCCAGCGAGATCATCGTCCGCGCCTGCAATCATCCCCTTGAGGTGTTGCAAGGGCAGCCCGACTCCCTGGTCATCGGCCCGGGCCTCGGCGCGCTGGATGGTGCCTTCGGCGACGGCCTGGCGGAGTTGCTGGAACGCGCCGCGATGCCCACCGTGGTGGATGCCGATGCGCTCAATTTCCTGGCGCAGCGGGGCCTGCTCGGCCACCTCAAGGAGATCCATGTGATCACCCCGCATCCCGGCGAGTTCCGGCGGCTCGCACCCGATCTGGCCGATTTGCCGCGCGAGGCTGCAGCCCGCCTGTTTGTTGCCCGCCATCCGGCAACCCTGCTGCTCAAAGGCTGCCGCACCCTGGTAACACGGCGCGGCGAACCGCTGTGGTGCAATGCCACCGGCAGCCCTGCCATGGCCACCGGCGGCCATGGCGATGTGCTCGCCGGCGTGTTGGGTGCCCAACTCGCCGCCGCCATCCCGCCCCTGCCCGCCGCCGCCTTCGCCGCCTGGCTTTGCGGCCGCGCCGCCGAACTGGCCCTCACCGGGAGTGCCGTCTCCGAGCAATCTCTAACACCAACCGACCTGCTGTCCCGCCTTGGCGGTGCCTTCAGTGATTGGCGCGAGGGCCGCCGCTGAATAGAGCGCTGCTAGTCACTCGCCGGATCCGGCTCAGGGCGCGGGCGGAACCGGCTTTTGCGGGTGGGCGGCGCTGATGCGCTCGACGAAATCGCGGTCGGCCTGGCTGAGTCGCTCCAGCGTGAGCTCAAACGGCTTCTGCTCGGTGACGAGACGGATTTTGCCGCCACGGATCACCGTGATATTGGCCGGCGGCACGGGCGCGGCCGGTTGGGCACCTTTGGGGGTTTCCACCACAATGTCTTCAAACGCCAGCAACTTGGCTTGCAGCGTCTTGCCGTCGGTGCTGGTCCATTGACGCGAATCCGACAACACAAGGTGAGTGGTGTGGCGAACGTTCGGGTCGCTCGCAGGATCGGGAGTGACGATGCTGACCCCTCCGGCACCTCCGCCGCCGGTGGGCCGCACCACCATGCGTTTGGGCGGGCCCGGCACCACCACTTGCGCGGAAATCCCCCCCACCAACAACAAGCCGATCACCCCTTCCATCCATGGCCATGTTCTCATGCGTCCAAAATGCCACTTGCACCGCACTTTGCCAGAAAAATCTTGGCAGTGGTTTTTGCTTGCTGGGGATGGGCCGCGGAGCATAGAGCCATTCCGGCATGGAGGTAACTATCCAAGGACAACGTCGGCATTTCCGCACGGTGGCATTCGACGCAGCGAGCAACGAACTGCGCCTCATCGAGCAACGCTTGCTGCCGCACGAGTTCCAAGTCATCGCGACACGCGACTTCCGGGCCAGCGCCCGTGCCATCCGCGACATGGTGGTGCGCGGCGCCGGGGCCATCGGTGCCACCGCCGCGTACGGTCTCGCACAGGGCGCGCTGGCATTTCGCGGCAACAATCTGGCGCGCTTCGAGACGCGGGTCACCCACGTGTTCGAGACCTTGCGCGATGCGCGGCCAACGGCGGTCGATCCGGTCAACGCGATGCTCGAAGTGCTGCGCAAAATGCAGGCAGGCACCACGGTGGCCGCGCGGCAGGCGCTGGCCCTAACGGCGGCGGAGAATTTCGCCGACGAGGACGTGGCGCACTGCCGGGCGTTAGGCGAAGTGGGCGCGCCCTTGATCCTCGAGGGCATGCGGGTGCTCACCCATTGCAATGCCGGCTGGCTGGCGTTTGTGGATATAGGCAGCGCCACCGCCCCGCTGTATGCCGCACAACTCCAAGGCCGCTCGTTCCACGTCTATTGCGACGAAACCCGTCCGCGCTCACAGGGTGCCACCCTCACCGCCTGGGAACTGGCGCAGCAGGGCATCTCCCATCAAATCATCGCCGACAACGCCGCCGGCCTGTTGTTTGCCCGCGGCCAGATCGACCTGGTCATCGTCGGCAGCGACCGCACCCTCGGCCGCAGCGGCGAGGTCGCTAACAAAATCGGCACCTACACCAAGGCGGTGCTGGCCAAGCGCCACGGCGTGCCGTTTTATGTCGCCATCCCGCTCTCAACCCTCGACTGGAACCTGCCCGGCGGCGCGGATATCCCGATCGAGGAACGCGACGCCGCCGAGGTATTAGGCGCGTGGGGGCTGACAAAATCCGGGCGGCGCGAATATGTGCGGGTGGCCAACCCGGGCAGCGCCGCCTTCAACCCCGGCTTCGACGTGACCCCGCCGGACCTCATCACCGGCATCATCACCCCGGTCGGCATTTTCCGCCCCCGCGACCTGTGGAAGCACCGCCGCCGCCTCGGCGCCTAGGGCACACCCTAATGACCGAAATGCAGGCATGCTGCCTGCGAGGGAAGACAGCGCTTCAACCCACCATGAACCACCCATTCCTTACCAGCACTTTGCTGCTCGTCGCGCTGGCGACGGGCACTTTGACGGCCCATGCCCAACCCGCGCCACCCGCCGACACCACGCAGGCGTTGGAAGTTCTGCGCCAACAACACAAGCTGCCTGCACTGGCGGTGGTGGTCGTCAAGGACGGCAAGATTTGCGAGCGCGCCGCGACCGGACTGCGCAAATTGGGCGACCCCACGCCGGTCACGATCAACGACAAATTTCACATCGGCTCATGCACCAAGTCGATGACGGCCACGCTCGCGGCGATGTTCATCGAGCAGGGCAAGCTGCGATGGGACACGCGCATTGCCGAGGTTTTTCCCGAATGGAAGGGGAAAATGGACAAGCAATATGAAGCGGTCACGGTCGAACAATTGCTGATGCATCGTGGCGGCGTGCCCCGCCAAGCGCCTGCCGCCGCCTGGAGACGCGCCGGAGAACAGCAAGGCACACCGACACAGCAGCGGACCGAATTCATTGAAACCGTCCTTGCCCACCCGCCGGAAGCCACGCCCGGAACCCAGATGATCTACTCAAACCAAGGGTATGCCATCGTCGGCGCAATGCTGGAAAAAATCGCCGCTCAACCATGGGAAAACCTGATCACCGAAAAACTTTTCAAACCCCTGCATATGGATTCCGCCGGCTTTGGCGCGCCGGGCACCACCGGCGCAGTGGACCAACCGTGGGGCCATACCCAGGACACTTTGCCAACCCAAATCGACAATCCGCCCGCCATCTCGCCCGCTGGCCGCGTCCATTGTTCGTTGGATGATCTGGCGCGCTACGCGATTTTCCACATGGAGGGCGAACGCAGCGGCGGCCTGTTGAAAGCGGAATCCTTTCGGAAACTTCACACACCGCCGGCCGACGGGGATTACGCCTGCGGTTGGGTCAGCGGCAAACGCGATTGGGCGGGCGGCAACGCCATCTGGCACAACGGCTCCAACACCTACTGGTTCGTCGTCATGTGGCTCGCTCCCAAAAAGGATTTCGCAGTCATTGCCGCCACCAACATCGCCGGTACCGAGGCATCAACCGCTTGCGATGAGGCCGTCGCCGCGATGGTCAGAAAATGGGCGGGAAATTAGCCGGCGGGCAACGGCACGACTCTTGCCAAGAGCCCCGCGCCCGAGCCTGCACGCCGCTTGCTCGCGGTGCTTGGCCAAGTCCCCAGCGCGTTTGGCTGGCGAATCCCTCCCGCCCCCTGGCAATGGCCACTGCCTGTCAAAATCGCCACCACCGCCCAACCACTCGCCACGCCACGATTGCCGGCCTAAGGCCCAGGCCAACGCCTCCACCATGGCCCCGTTACTCCCTATCCACCATGACACGCCGGAAAATCGTTAGCAAATCGTTAGCGACGATCGTCCCTAACGATTTGTTGCATCCCGGGTAGCCCGATGGTCGGTGCCGTGGCGGGATCTGGAGGTTAAGCGGCTTGTTTGCAACGATTTCCCCTCGCTCGTCAGCCTCACCGGAGGGCTCCACCGCCTGCCCCCGGCGATAATTGTTAGCAAATGATTCCGACGATCGTCGGAATCATTTGCTAACAATTATCGCCGGGGGCAGGCGGTGGAGCCCTCCGGTGAGGCTGACGAGCG
>CAIVSK010000038.1 GCA_903908495.1 Akkermansiaceae bacterium | reverse complement strand
TGCCTCATCGCGCCATAGACCCAGGCCGGACTGAACCCGGCACGCGATCTTGGCCCCCGCTTGGTGGCCTGGCTGACGGGAGGGGGTGACGCGGCGTTTCCAGACCGCGTCGGTGGGTTCCTGCATGTTTATGTGTTTGCTCCTTTGATCGGCGGTGTGTCGGCCTCTCTCTTTTTCGTTCGAGTGTTGGAACCGGCGATGAAACACCCGACCAACCGCTGCGAATGCCAACCCGACCAGCCGAATTCAACCAAACAAGACACACTATGACAACACGATTTATCCATGTGGGCGGCTTCCTTGGTGCCGGCAAAACGACCTTGCTTTGGGAGGCAGCCCAGAGGCTGGCAAGCCGTGGCCTGCGGGTCGGCTTGATCACGAATGACCAGGCACCCGAGCTTGTCGATACCGCGTTGCTTGCACGCGGTGGCGTCAAGGTGGCGGAAGTCAACGGCAGTTGCTTTTGCTGTAATTTCCAAGGCTTGCTTGACGCCATGTCCAAAGTCCGTGCGGAAGCGGAAGCCGATGTGCTGATTGCCGAGCCGGTTGGCAGTTGCACGGACCTGTCAGCTACCATTGTGCAACCCCTGAAGGATCATTTCAGGCGCGAACTTGTGGTGTCTCCCCTGTCGGTCATGGCTGGGGAGACAATGGCCGGGACCGGCAGGCCAACACCGTTTATTACTCAACCGTGACGGTGCCGGCGATTTTCATCCCGCTGGCACTCGTGGATTTCAATCCCACAGTGGCCGCCAACCTGCTATCGGCCACCGCCGCCCGGGTCAGCCGGGGTTTGGCGCATTTCAACTCTTTGGCAGAGAGTTCGACAGACTGTTTCGCTAGCAACGGAATGTCATCCATGCGGTCCCTGAGCGACGGGACCTCAACCAACGATCCCCCTACGCGACCGCTACGGCGGTGAATTTCGTGTGCCACCAATTCTTTGCCCGTTCCGGCTTCATCAAGGATCAGCACCGAAGCTTCCGTGCGTGCCACTAGGTCAATCAGGCTAACAATATGCCTCAAGGCAGCGCTTTGGCAGACGAGGTCACTGAAGGCCTTGGCCTCCACCACCGCCCCCTGCTTGCTCATGGACCAGGCCGCGGGCGAGTTCCCGTCGGAAACCGGTCACCGGTGCCCCCCCCAGACCTTCCCCAAAGGGCTGTAGACGATTTGTCGGGATTTCAGGCAATCTACCGTGCTTCAATGAACGGCAGCAACCACATCAGTTACGTGGCGGTGGTGGACGACGACGACAGTGTCTGTCGTTCGCTCGCACGCTTGCTCCGCACCGCCGGCTTTCACCCGGTCACCTACCTATCCGCCGAAGCTTTCCTTGAAGACCGCAAACGGCCCCGGTTCGACTGCATGCTGCTGGACATTCAGTTGGGTGGAATTTCAGGACTGGAACTGAGTCACCGTCTCGCCGCGGTCAACGATGACACCCCGGTCGTGTTCATCACCGCGCACGATGATCCCAAAGTTCGGGCGGAGGCGGAGGCATCCGGCTGCGCGGGCTTTTTCCGCAAAAACGACCTTGGATCCGAGATCCTCAATCTCATCCGGCATACTCTCCAAACGTCAGGGATTGGAGACCCGACGCAACCATCACCGCCCGAGGGGTGACTCATCCCAGCAACCCACCCACAATGTCATTCATCTATAACCGGGAGAGGCACCCCCGTGTGCGGCTGCTCAATCGGAGACCTCTCCAAACAAACACCCAACCCCATGAACACCACAGAAGAGAGATCAGACATGCCCGGCTACCCTATCACATCGGCAAAGTGATCGAGAAGGAATCGAGCCTCCTGGTCGCCACGGAAGAGATGTTCCGCGTCGTGTTCGGGATCGACTGCCGGACCAACTGCGAGGCTGTCGCCATCGACGCGAAAAACAAGTCCGTAGACCTGCGTAATATCACAAGCGGAGAACAAAGCCTGATCGCCCTGGCAGGTCCGGCCAACCGCCAGGGACGCATCGCGGCGGATGTCATCTGTGGCCGCGATTCACACTACCGTGGCACCCAGGGAACCTCTATCATCGGACTCTTCGGCGGTGCGGCCGCGTGGACCGGCGTTTCCGAGAAAACCCTCAAGCGTCGTGGTGATACCGACCACGAAAAGATCTATCTATTTCCGAATTCCCACGCCGGCTACTACCCCGGCGCGAAGATGATCGGCCTTAAAGTGATCTTCCGCAAATCCGACGGCAAACTCCTCGGTGCCCAGGCACTCGGCGAAGACGGACCGGCTGTGGACAAACGCATGAGCGCGTTGGCCGTCTTTCTCCAGATGGGAGCCACGATGGACGACCTCGCCGAGGCGGAGCTTTGCTCCGCCCAGCGCTCTCATTACGCCACCCGCATCCTGCTCCAGCATGGATTCGCCGCGAGCGTTCTATCAGGCGGCATGTTGGCCCGCGCGATGCGGACCATGGCCGAATCCAAATGAATCCAGCAATTGACAGAACAAACAACACGCCCATGAAAACCAACACCCGACTGGCTCCCTTGATCTTGGCATTCGGCGCCATCCTCGGCGCCATCCTCGGCGCCATCCTCGGCGCCCAGCCCACTGCCCAAGCCCGCGACAACGCCCTCGACCGGACAGTTCTGCCGATCACCGAACCGGACTACCCGCACAGTACGGTGCTCGATGCCCGCGATGCCAAGCCGCCACCGCGCTTCGAGATCAAGGCTCCCGTCGGCGCACCCAACGTGCTCATCGTTCTCGTGGACGACATGGGCTTTGGCATGCCGAGCGCCTTCGGCGGCCCGGTGCGCATGCCTGTCGCCGACCGCCTCGCCAGTCAGGGCCTGCGCTACAACCAGTTCCACACCACCGCGCTGTGCTCGCCGACGCGCACGGCCCTGCTCTCCGGGCGCAACCACCACATGAACAACATGGGCGGCATCACCGAAATCGCCACCGCTTTTCCCGGCAACACCGGGCAGCGGCCCAACAGCGTCGCGCCGCTGGCGGAGATGCTGCGCCTCAACGGTTTCAGCACCGCCTTTTTCGGCAAGAACCACGAGACGGCGGCGTGGGAAGTCAGCCCCTCCGGGCCGACCACCCGCTGGCCAACGCGCTCGGGCTTCGACAAATTCTACGGCTTCATCGGCGGCGAAACCGACCAGTGGGCACCCAGTCTCTACGACGGGCTGACCCGGATCGAGACGCCGCACTACCCAGGGTACAACTTCATGACCGACATGACCGACCAGGCCGTCTCCTGGATGAAGTTCCAAAAGGCGCTCACGCCGGACAAGCCGTTTTTCGTCTATTTCGCGCCGGGCGCCACCCACGCGCCGCATCATGTTCCCAAGGAGTGGATAGACAAAAACAAGGGCCGGTTCGACGCCGGCTGGGACAAGCTGCGCGAAGAGACGCTGGCGCGGCAGATCAAGCTGGGCGTGGTGCCCCCCGGCACCAAGCTGGCTGCGAAACCCGAGGCCATCAAGGATTGGGACAAGCTGACGGCCGACGAGCAGAAGCTCTTTTCCCGTCAGATGGAAGTCTACGCCGGCTTTGGTGAATACTGCGACCACGAGATCGGCCGCTTGTTCGATGCCATCGGTGAAGTCGGCCAGCTCGACAATACGTTGATCTTCTATATCCTCGGCGATAACGGGACGAGCGCCGAAGGCGGCATGTCCGGCATGTTCAATGAGATGACCTATTTCAATGGCGTTCAGGAAACCGTGCAGGAGATGCTCAAGCATTACGACGACTGGGGCGGCCCAGGGACCTATCCGCACATGTCCGCAGGTTGGGCCATCGCAGGTGATACGCCGTTCATGTGGGCCAAGCAGGTTCCATCTAACTACGGCGGGACCCGCAACGGCATGATCGTCTCCTGGCCCAAACGCATCAAAGCCGCCAACCAGGTTCGCTCCCAGTGGCACCATGTCATTGACGTGGCTCCGACCGTGCTCGATGCGGCGGGTTTGCCAGAACCCAAGAGCGTCAACGGCACCGTCCAGGACCCCATCGAAGGCGTGAGCATGATCTATTCCTTCGACCACGCCGACGCCAAGAGCCAGCACCAGACCCAGTATTTCGAGATCGCCGGCAATCGTGGCATCTATCACGACGGTTGGTTTGCCGGCACCATTCACCGCGCGCCTTGGGAAACCTCGCCCCGCCGCAAGTTGCTGGATGACATCTGGGAACTTTACGACACCCGTGAGGATTTCAGCCTGGCGAACAATCTGGCAATGGCCAATTCAGCGAAGCTCAAGGAGATGCAGGGCCTCTTCATCGAGGAGGCGATCAAGTACCGCGTGCTGCCCATCGATGACCGCAGCATCGAACGCATGAACGCGGCCGTTGCGGGCCGGCCCGACCTGATGGGGGACCGCACCTCGCTCACGCTTTCGGCAGGCATGTTGGGGATGACGGGCATTCTTGGCTTGAATGCTGCATTTTCCCTTATTTCATACGGCTTCCAGCCGTTTTTTGATTTCGTGGTGGTGGCTACACGGCGGGTGCCGGAAGTTTCTTGGGTTCCAAGGGAGGTTGCAGCAGCTTTAGGAGGCG
>CAIVSK010000037.1 GCA_903908495.1 Akkermansiaceae bacterium | reverse complement strand
GCGGCGGAGCGAAGAAGCGGGCGGGATTTTCCAGCGAAACGACCGCTGCGGAGAAACAACGGAAAGGGAAATTGGGGCGCGCGGCATTACTGCGCTGCCGGCTGCGGTATTTCACAGATGGGTTGGTGATCGGCACGAAGTCCTACGTGGACGAGGTGTTTGCGCAGTTTCGCGGGCAGTTCGGGCCGAAACGAACGAGCGGCTCGCGGGCACTGCGGGAAGACGCCCAAGGCGGCCTGTTCACCGCCCGCCAGTTGGTGGTAAGGGCGGTCGAATGAGGGCCGGTTGTCGGTGGTCCGAGGTCCGAGAGTTGCCGGCCATTTCAGAGGTGCCCCCTGGCTCGCCAAAACCGCTGGTGAGCCCGGCGTGGTGAACAAAGACGGCCTCCACCAGACAGCAAGCGCCCCGGTTTTGGGCTCTGAGGGCACTACTGCGACATCCATGCAGGGAAGTTCTTCCACTCCCGCCTCGAACACGCGGTGGCCGGTCGCGGCTGATAGATTGCGGATCGGCAGATAGATGCCCATTGCGTTCCATGCGCGTCGGCGGCCACAGGCCGCCGCTCCAACAAAAAAACGCTCCGCGCACGGCCAAGCCATGCGCGGAGCGGAGGATAATCAAGCAGCGACGGGTCGCGGATCAGAACGAAGCACGCAGGCCCACGTTGAGGCCGTTGTAATCGGCGCTGTCACCACTGGTCGAATACTCACCCAGGTAACCGATGTCACCGAAGCAGCCTTCGCTGAATCCGACCACAAGGCCGGCCCGCACGATGATAGAGTCAGTGGCCAGGTTGATCGGTGAATTCACATTGAACGACGCGCCTTGGAAGGTGGCGGTGTATCCATTGCTTTGGCCGTCAAACTCATGCGCCCATTCGGCGCTGACGTATGGGCGGATCTTGGAGCCGAAGTTGAACTCCGCACGCAGACCGAGCAACGAGCGCAGGCTTTCCAAGGTGTCGGAGGAATATGACATGCCAGCCAGCGCGCTGCCCGGATAGGTGCTGCCGCTCAAATTGGCGTTGGCATATTCCAAGCCCAAGGTTGGGCCCCAAGTGCAAGCGCCGGCTTCCATCATGTAGGCACCGGAGAGCAAGGCTTGGAAGGTGTCGCCATCAGGATTGAAGTTGATCACGCTGAACAACGGCGAGTTGGCGAAAGCGGTGACGGCTCTGGAAGTAGTCGTCTTGTTATGTGCGCCGCCGATGTAGCCATTGACCTGCCAACCGGTGGTGGAGCCCATGCCGAGATAAGCGCCGTAGGCCAGCGATTCGACTTTCGAGTTGTCAGTGATATCCGATTCCGCATAGGAGACCAGCGCGCCGAAATGGAACGTGTCAATGGCGGTGCCGACACCGATGGTGTAACGGTTGGAACTGCCGGCGTTGGAGTAATCATTGTAGTTGTAATTGCCCCACACGTGGGCGTTGCCCGGGAACATGCGATCACCCATGTTTTGCTGTTCGACAATGCGGTGGATTTCACGCGCGCTGACCACCGAATAGGCCAGCGAGGCTTGAAAATCGGTGGGCTCATAAGCATTCAGCACGCCAGCCACGGTGGTGGCGTCGCTGTAGTCGAGATAGCCCATGAAATCGGCCAGGATCGGGTTGGTCAGCGAAGCGGCCACCTGGCCGTTGAGGGCGGTGCCGAACTGCTGGCCGAACGAGGTCAGAGCAAGGGCCGGATTGGCGTAATTATGGACCAGCGTCACATAGATGTCATTGACGTCCTGCAACAGGGCGGCGCTGCCGCCGGCAACGCTCAACGACACGGTGGAGCTGGTGAAGGCGCCGTCAGCCGTATTCGCGGTGAGCGGGCCTGCATCTGTGCGGCCGGCGCCAAAGTACAAGGTGGCTGCGGCGTATTGCCCGCTGCGGGCGCCGACCACATCCACCGCGCGGGTGCTGACGCTTTGCAGCGGGGCATCCAGGGTGGTGGGGGAAACCAGGATACTGGCGACTCCGGGGGTGATGCTGAGGTTGTTACTGACCGTGAGCAAGTCGCTGGTCTGGGTGGAGGCATT
Source organism: Akkermansiaceae bacterium (assembly GCA_903908495.1). Lineage (GTDB taxonomy): Bacteria > Verrucomicrobiota > Verrucomicrobiia > Verrucomicrobiales > Akkermansiaceae > Luteolibacter. The sequence goes on along the minus strand of CAIVSK010000037.1, from coordinate 2,238 downwards.
CATGTTGAACAGCAGATTGCCGCCCGTGATGCTGAGTTTGGTGCCAACCGCATCGCTGCCGATGGTCAGATTGCCAATGGTCAGGGGAGCGGTGCCGGGGCTGATGCTGCCACCGGTCTGGTTAACCAGGACATTCCAGATACCGGTACCACCCAGCACACCCCCATTGAGGGTGACTGCGGCGTTACCCACGGTGGCAGGGGTGACGTTGCCATTCAAAAACAGGCCGCCGGCGGTGACCGTGATGGCATCGGCGGTGGTGGCGCCGGTGATGGTTGCCACCCCGGTGCCATTTCTGACGATCGTTTCAAAGCCAGTCACGTTGCCGGTGATGGTGGCAGCTGCACCGTTGAAGTTGAGGGTGTCAGAGCCGGTACCGCCGTCGACGATGCCGGTGATGGTGCCGCCGCTCAGATTCAGCACGTCATTGCCCGCGCCAAACAACACCGCACTGGTGCCGGTGCCGATGACGCCGATGGTGCCGCCGGTCATGGTCAGCGTGTCGGCCGCGGTGAGGCCGGCAAAGTCGATGCCCACCACACCCGAAATGGCACCGCTGTTGGTGACGGTGCCCACACCCGCGTAGCGAATCCCGCGGTCGGCACCGGTGATGGTGCCGGTATTAATGACCGCGCCGTCGGTGAGTTGCACGCCGTCACTGCCGACGGTGCCGACGGCAGCGCTGCTGCGGATGGTGCCGCCGTTGGTGATGCTGCCACCGGTGGTGACCTGGACTGCGTCGGCACCGCCGACGATCAATGCGCCGATACTGTTGGTGATGCTGGCACCGGTGGTGGCCGTCACGCCGAGGCCGGCGGCCGCACTGGCGGTGATGGTGCCGTTATTGATCACAATGAGGCCGGTGGTCCCGCTGACGCCGCGGGTGGATCCTGTGATCGATGCCCCGGTGGCATTGTTGACGTTGAGGGTGGCACCGGCGTTGATGCCGATGGCGTTGCCGAGCACGGTGCCGGAGTTGGTGAGGGTGAGGGAGTCCAAGGCCTGGATGCCGTCGGAGCCGGCGCCGGTGATGCCGCGGATTTGACCGGTCGCGGCATTGGCGATGATCAGGCCGTTGGTGGTGGTGCGGATGCCGTCGTCGCCGCCTTCAATGATGCCGCTGTTATTGATGGTGGAGCCGGTGCCCACGGTGATGGAAATGCCCTGGGCGGCCACTGAATTCATCCGGCCGAGTGCCAGGTTGTTGATGGTGACGGTGGTGGTGGTGCCGGCGACGGCCACGGCTGCACCCGTGGTGTTGCCGGTCAGGGTGCCGGAGTTATTGACCACGTAACCGGCGGCATTGATGCTCAGAGCGGGGGTGGCTGCCGCGTTGCCGGTCAAGGTGCTGCCCGCAACCACGGTGACCAAGGAGCCACCGGTATTGGCTTGGATGGTGTCGGCGAAGGTGCCCACCGCGGTGGTGTAGTTGGGAGGCACGGTGATGACGGCGGCATGCGCCGCGGCAAGAGTGACCGTGATGGCCAGTGCGCGCAGGGCGAGCTTGTTGGTGTTTTTCAGTTTCATATGGTTGTTAGGTAGGGTATGTTAATTAGTTAGTCTGAGAGAGGCGGGGAGAGGCTGGCAGCGCGGGGAAACCGGGTCGGCATGCTGTCGCTGCCGAAAAGCCGGCGGCAGGCGTCGCAAGAGGATGGGATCGGGCACAATTCATCGTAGGGAATTATTTCCCGCTAGCTTATCCGCCAGATGGGCGACGTCAAGGAATTTGTTTCACGCGGGATTGTGTTGGCAGGTAGCGGGGGGTAGCGTGGCGGGGTTGCCGGGAACCGGGAGCGAGCGAAATCATGAAAAAGTGCCCCTACTGCGCCGAAGAGATCCAGGATGAAGCGATCAAATGCAAGCACTGCGGCGAGTTTCTGGATGGCTCCGGGCCGTCGCGGGCGGCAGAGAGGAAAGGCCCGTGGTATTTCAGCATGACCGCGATCGTGATTTCGCTACTGACGGTGGGGCCTCTGGCCTTGCCGCTGGTGTGGATGCGTCCGGGTCTAAAGCCGGTTTGGAAGATTGCCATCAGCGCGCTGGTTGTGGCGGCCACCTGGGGTGCCTATCAGGCGATGGCCGAACTTGTCAGGCAACTCAACGACATGACGAAGATGCTCGAGATGAAGTAGGCCGCCGAGCCGGCGCTTGGGGTTCCCCCCCCGCCTCCACGGGAATCCGCTTCCCTCCCGGCTGAAAACGTGCTCTAATGATGGCACATCGATGCCACTTCCCCTC
>CAIVSK010000036.1 GCA_903908495.1 Akkermansiaceae bacterium | reverse complement strand
TCGTGGTCGGCGGCGAGGATTTCGGCCATGGCGAGGCGGGTGGCGGCGGCGACTTGTTCTTTGGCTCCGCCGCTGAGGGTGGCGAAGTTGAACGCGGGGTCGCCGGGGCGGATAAGGTCTAGGCCTTCGATACCAGTGTCTGATAGATTTACGCGGACCTCAGCACCTGGTCCGAAGATGCATTGGAGGTAGCCAGAGATGCGGTCGGCGAGGGGTTGGACGAGGGAGCGGTCGATGGCTTCGCGGGAGGAGGAGAAGAGCAGGTGGAGTTTCTCGATGGCTTTGGCGCGGCGTTGTTCGGAGGTGTAGAGCTCACGGGCGGCGTCTAGCTTGGCCCGGGCGTGACTGAGGTCGGCATCGGGATCACTGCTGCCGTCGAGAGTAAGGCGATCACGGGCAATGAGGCGTTGGTTTTCGGCATCGCGGCGGCGGGTTTCCTGCTGGGCGATGGCGCGGGTGAAGCGGTCGAGGTCTGCGGTGAGGGAAGCGGGAGCGAGGGCGGAGAGAGCGGCGCGGGTGGTGGCGAGTAGGTCGGCGGCTTGTTGCGTGGATTGGGTGGCCTGGGTAAGGGCGAGTTGACGGGCGTTGGCGTCGCCGTGGGTGTCTTCGAGGACTTTGATACAGGTTTCGAGGTCGCGGAGGGTTTGGCGGGCAGTGGTGAGTTGGGCGCGGTGGTCCTGGATGGCCTGGGTGGCGGTTTCGAGGCGGGTGCGGGATTGTTCGGTACTGCGGCGGGCGTTGGATTCGGCGGATTCGGCGTTGGTGAGTTCTTCCCGGGTGGTGGAGACAAGGTCGCGGGCTGCGGCGAGAGTGCTTGGGAATTTGAAATCGGGATCGTTGGCTATAATTTCCTGGCGGCGCTGGACATCGGCGTTTGCCGCAGCGAGAGCAGTGGCGGCGGCGGCGAGCTCGGATGTCAGGGTTTCTCCGCCGAGGGCTTTCCAACGAGTGTCGAGTTGGGTGATTTGCTGTTCGAGGGTCTGGCGTTGTTCGAAGACCGTCGCGGCGTGGTCGAGATCGCGGAGGGCGTGGCGGGCAAGTGCTGCGGACCAGGCACTTTGGGCGGACTCGGCGCGGACCCGGGCGTCTGCTAGGGAACCTCCGCCGCCAGGGTGGATTCGAAGGAGGGTGCCGGTGCCGATGGCGAGTTCGCAGGTATCGGTAAGAATGCGGGATTCGCTGGATGTTAGCGGCTTGCCATCGAGGGTGACGGTGGAGTCGGTCTGGAGGAGTTCGATGCCGGTGGCGACGGCGGCAAGGGTGGCTACGGCCTGGCTGCTTTCGCGCTCGAGATTGCGAAGGCTGGCGAGATCCTTCGCGGTGAGCGGAGGGACTTGGGAATGCTTGGCGCGGAGGTCGGCGATTTCCGTGCGGAGGGTGTCAGCTTCGGCGGCACGGGTGGCGAGGTGCTGGTGGGCGTCAGATTTTTCGATGGCGGTGACGTTGGCCGTGGCGAAATCGTGGTAGAGGCGGATTTGGCGGACGGCTTCCGCTGCGTCGCGGTGGGTGGCTTCCGCGGATTTGTTGGTGGCGAGGGCGGATTGTTCGGCGGCAGTTAGAGAGATTTCTTTTTCCTCAGCGGGCTGGAGTGCCTGGCGGGCTGTGTTGGTTTGTTGTTGGAGGTCGCGGATCTTGGTATCGGCCTTGGAGACCTGATCGCGGGTGGCGGCGGCGGTTTCGAGGGCGCGGACACGGGTACCTTCTTCGCGTTCCAGGTCGGTGACTTGGGTGAGCTTGGCTTCGGTGGCGATGCGCTGTTCCTTGAGGGTGGGGAGGACGCCATCCGCATCGGCGATGTCTTTTTCGGCACGGGCGTGATCGGTGACGGCTTGTTCGAGGCGGGCGGCGGTTTCCTGAGCGCGTTGGTGAGCTGTTTCGGCTTCGGCGAGTTGGGTTCGGGCGAGTTCGGGTTTGGAGTTGGTTTTGGGTTTGCCGGTCGCGGTGAAGAGGTCGTTGTAGGTGTCGGATATGCGTTTGCAGACGCGTTGGTCGGTGTCGGACTGCATCACGGCGGCGATGCCGTCTTTTTGGAGCCGCTGGACGAGGGTGTCCTTGTGGGCACTGGCGTGGTCGGCGGGATCCTGGCCGGAACTGCCCTGCCAGACCCATAAGTGAGACCAGGTGGCGGCGAGTTGGCCGGCATTGGCACGACCGCCGGATTCTGTTTTGAGAATTTCCGTGAGCTTGGTGTCGGCTTCTTCGTCCTTGAGGGTGGCCATGCCGGTTCCGCTGAGGCGGGTGCTGCCTTTGGTGCCGGCGAAGCGCTTTTCGAGTTCCCAGCGGACTCCGGCGGCGTCGAAAGTGAGCACCACTTCCGGGTCGCCGCCCAGATGGGTGGAAACCATTTCTTTTTGGATGCTGCCACCGGTTTTTGCCCGAAGAAAAAGGGCGCGGTGCGCGGCTTCGGCGAGGGTGCTCTTGCCGGATTCGTTAGGTCCGCCTATGAGGTTGCGCGACGGGTCGAAAGTCACCGTGAGGTCCTTGTGGACCCGGTAGTTGCGAACAGTGAGGGAAATGAGGCGCATCGAGTGACAATCGGTTAGGCGATACAGGCGGCGTGGAGTTCACGCAGGGCGAGGCGGCCGATGGCGGCATCTTCGCTTTCACCATTGATTTCGGAAACAAGCTGGTTGGCGACGGATGCGATGAGCGGATCTTCCGAACGCTGGGTCAGCGCGGTGATTTCCTCCTTGGAGGGCGCGATGGTGGCACGGTGATCGAGTTTCAGGCGGACGAGGCGGGATTCCCAGGATTCGAGGATTTTCTCCAAGCGTCCGGATGCCTCAATGCCGAGGGAACCTTCGAGCGAAAGCAGCAGGAGATGCTCGTCGCCCCGCTGGCCGAGAGCTTCGTCGAGACGGGAGGCGAAAAGATCGAGGCTGGCGTCGTCGCAGAAACGGAAAGCCAGTTCTTTCCAGAGAAACCGGCTGCTGGGGATCTTTTCCACCACTGGCGCGGCCCCGCGGGAAAGCGTGACCTTGAGCACGTTTCCAGGGTCGTTGCCTTCGCCTTTTGGAAAGCGGTCGATTTCCGGCGTGCCGCTGTACC
>CAIVSK010000035.1 GCA_903908495.1 Akkermansiaceae bacterium | reverse complement strand
TTGAGGTGGGTGCCGGCAAAATACTGCTGGCCGGGCACGCCCATGGCTGCCGGCGAGCAGACAAAGGCGTGCCAAATGAGCCGGTTGACGCCCTCGGTGCAGGCCATGTCGAAGCTCGGTTTGAGGTTGTCCCACAGCGTTTCCTGCCATTGCGGGCCGATGCAGGTGAAGCCTTCCGCCGCCACCACGGGCTTGCCATAGGTGTGCGCCGCCGAGGCCGGCTGCTTGATGAAAAACCGGGTGCTGTCGGTCACCCGGTGGGTGGCAGACTCCGCCCAAAACTCGGAGGTGGGAATGGTGGTGAAACCCAGCGCCCGCTGGGCGTCGATGGTGGTGTAATGGGGGCCGCCGGCTTCCGGATGGATCCCGAGACCGCGTTTGGCGGCGCGTTCGAGGAACGGTCGGTAATGGTGGTCGATGGCCAGGTCGCCCAGGGTTTTGCGGAAGTCGGCGAGGAAGCGCTGGCTGGCGTCGCGGCTGATAATCACGTTGCCGGTCAGCGCCGGCAGCCACGGAATCATGTCATAGCCGCGCCGTTGCTTGAACTCGCCGATGAGCGAGGGCGTCCAATTGAAAACCTCGACCTCCCAGGAATCAGTGTGGAGGTATTTCAGCGACTTGCCGACGAGATTGCCGGCGCTGGCCAGGATCGGATCGATCACCCGGTCCCAGTAGCGGCTGAATGCACCCTCATCGAGCGGGTCGAGCGCATAGCCTTGCCACGCGCCGCTGGCGGTGGACACCTTGTTGCTCGTTCCGATGGTCATGCCAAAGCGCAGTACCTTCCACTTGCCGGGCGGTGCCTGCCAGTCCAGCACGCCGCCGGATGTTAGGTGGCTTGCCAGATTGATGACTTCCGTGCTCTGCACCACCGGTTCGTTGGCATCCTCCGGCTCCAGGCTGAGGAGTGACACGGTCGGCGGCGCGGAGGCGGAATCGGCCCATGACGCGTTGCCGGGCAATTTGAGTTTCTCGTGGAGGGCCCGCATCCGCCAATCCCGCAGCGATTTCTGGGTCGTGGATTTGATCGGCAGGGCGACGGTGACCGTGTCGCGGTAAAATCCGTCGGTTGCAGGCGGGGAGGGGAGTTGTTGGGAGATCGCCTTGCCGCCATCGAGGATGACTTCCGACCAGGTGATGCGTTTGACGGCATCCTCAGCGGTGACGGGGGGGCCGCCGAGATTCCAGCCGCTTTGGATGTTGAGGCTCAGCTCAAGGTCGAGGCGGGCGGCTTCGCGCACGGTGTGGGCGAACAATTCGCACCACGCCGGGGTGCCGAAGGTCGGCCCGGCCGGAACCTTCACATGGCCACCCTGGCTGGAGCCGTCGGCGTCGAAGATGACCGCGCCGCCAAACCCTTTGGCTTTCATCTGCTCCAGGTCGCGGGTGATCGCCGGCTTGTCCACGTTGCCATTCAGCCACCACCAGTATGCCCGCAGCCGGGCTTCCGGCGGCGGGGTCAGCCACGGGTCCTCCGCCGCCGGGGCGGCGCTTAGCGGTAGCGCGGCGCAAGCCAATCCAAGCAGGATGGCGGATTTACAACACAATGATTTTGGAACCAACATACCTGCCGGTATTTAGGCCGGAGGCGGTGGATTTGTCACTATCTAACAATCATTGCGGGGTCCACGCATCGTGCCAGCGAAGTTGCGGCTTGTCTTGGGCATCGAAGGTGATGGGCAGCCAGATGTAGCGGGAATCGGCGAGATTGTCCTTGTTCCAACGGTCCGCCATAAAGATGAAGGTGTCGGGTTTGCCGGCGACGGGCAGCACATACGTGCTTTGGCCGTCGAAGGTGATGTCGGCTTTGTCGCCCTGGCACGGATTGCCGAGTTCGGTCCATGGTCCCCAGATCGAGTCGGCCACCGCAGAGCGTGCGGCATTCGGCGCCCAGGCGCTGCAACCGGAGGCAATGACATAATATTTGCCCTTTCGTTTGAAGACGGTGGGTGCTTCCATCGAGCGGCCCTGGAAGATGCGAGCGTATTTCCCGGTGGTTTTGAGGTAGTCGTCGGTGAGTTCCGACACCTGCATGGTCGGGTTCGCCTCTGAGGCGGCGAAGAGATAGGCCTTGCCGTCGTCGTCGACGAAGAGGGTCATGTCGCGGGCCATTTGGCCGACGGCAAAGTCCTTGGCGAGTTGGCTGGTTGGGTCCTTTTTCTCGGCGTCGGTGATATGGATGGGCCACTGGTTGGCGTTGGGACGGAAATTTCCCAGGTACTTGAACGGGCCTATCGGGGTGTCGGCCACGGCGACGCCGCAGCGGGCGGCGGCATAGTCCACGCTATCGCTATGGAACCAAAGCACGAATTTCCCGGTCTTGGCGTTGTGCACGACTTTCGGGCGCTCAAGGACTTTTTTTGGATCGAGGTCACCGCCGGGGACGGCCGGGAGCACGTTGCCGCGGTTCGCCCAATGCAGCAGGTCCGTCGATGAATAACAGGAGACGCCGACGACATCGACGCGGGTGCCGCCCCATGAGGCGTTGACTTTGGGCAGGTAGGTCTTGCCCTGCTTGATTTCGCCGTACCAATAGTAGGTGCCTTGGTGGAAGAGGATGCCGCCGCCGTGAGCGTTGATGGGCGCTCCATCGCTGTCCGGCCAGACCTCGCCGGGGTGGAATTGGGTGATGACCGGGGCGGCCTTGGCAAGAACCAGCGGCGCGGCGAGGCCAAACAGGCCAAGCCCAACAAGGAAAAAGCGGCGGGATAGGGATGGGGTCATGAGCAGTCGTGGTTTTGGTGCATGGGTACGAAGCGCAATAGCCTCCAACGGGCGCGGCACGATTGCAATCCCCATTGCGATCTAGCAAGGATGGCGTGGCCGCGCCCGGTTGGGCCTTCTATCTGGTGTGTTTGCGACTCGATCCGTCTTGGTTTGACGCGCTTCCCGTGTGGTGGTGAGAGTTACTTCGTTGCCTGCAGGCGGCCGAAGAGGCTGCCACCGCTGGCGTTGCTGCGCGGCACGGTGACGGTGATGATATCGGGGTTGGTGGTCGGAGTGCCCGGATTGACGTCGACGACCACGCCGTGGGCGTCCGCCGCGGAACTGGTGGCGAGCACCGGCACCCCGGTCCAGCCGGCCAGATTTGAGCCGTATTGGAAGCTCAAGGCCACTTCCGCCTGGGAGTCGTCCGCACGGTTGAAGGTGAAGATGAAGTCGGTGGGAGTTTCCGTCAGGGCGGGCAGGATCGTGGGGTCGGACGCCAGCGGATTGCCGCCGAGGACGAACTCGAGCAGATTGGAAATGCCGTCGCCATCCGGATCCTGGGTGGGTCCGTCGTTGACTCCGGCGGTGAGGCCCTTGCTGCTGGCCCAGGCGTTATAGCCGGAGGCTGGTCCCGACGTGACGGTTAGGGTTCCGGTGCCGGCGAAGTGGAGGTTGTCAATGTGGGCGGCGCCGGAGCCGGTGGCACCGTAGGTGCCGGTGGCCTGAGCCGCGCCGTTGATGGTGAGGGCGTGGACGGTGTCGGTGCCGCTGAAGCTGAGCTTGAGGATGGCGGCGGCCCCGAGGGTGACGTCGGCCGCGTCGGCGAGGAAGGCGGTGGTGGTTTCCAGAGTGCCGGCGTTCACCGTGGTGTTGCCGGTGTAGGTGTTGGCACCGGATAGGGTGGTGGTGCCGGTTCCCGCCTGGGTCAGCGCGCCGCTGCCGGAGATGGCGTTGGTGACCGCCAGCGCATTGCTGCGGTTGAAGGCCAGGGTGGCATTGTTGACCACCGCCGAGCTGCCCAAGGTGCCGGTGGTCGAGCCATTGCCGATTTGCAGGGTGCCGCCGGAAATGGTGGTGACGCCGGCGTAATTATTGGTGCCGGCCAGCGCCCAAGTACTGGTGTCCGACTTGGTCAGCGTCAGCGTGATGCCGGTGGTTTGGGTGATGGCGCCGGTGATTTCATTGGCGCTGTTGGTGCCGCCGAGCAGCAGCGTCGAGGCTTGGGTGGTGCCGCCGGTGTAGCTGCCGATTTTCAGCGCCGCACTCGTCGGGTTGAAGGCCACCGTCGCATTGTGCCAGTTGCCATAGCGCACGTTGGCCAGATAGAGACTGTAGCCATTGCCGCCGGTGACGTTGAGCGTCTCGGTGCCGGTGTCGCCGATGGTGGTGACGCCGTTGATCTGGACGATGCCGTTGCTGCTGGCGTCTCCGTTGTTGTTGACGTCCATGGTGGTGGTGCCGACGCGGTCCTGGGTGAAGCCGTTGCTCATGGCGAGGGTGCCGCCGCCGTTCATGTGGAACTCATAGGTGGTGTTGTCCTGCTCGGAGAACAACAGGCCGCTGCCAATCGAATGCGGGTCGTTGAGCGTGAGCGTCAGGTTGGCCGCGGTCATCGTGGTTTGCCCCGAGTAGCTGTTGGGCCGGGCGAGGGTCAGCGAGTTGCCCACATTCAGGCTGGCGCTGCCGCCAATCGCGTTGTCCGCGGTTTCCGCCAAGGTGCCCGTGCCGCTGAATGAAACGGCGCCTTGGGTGATGACGCCGGTGTTTTGCAAACTGAGGCCGCCGCCGGAGACGGTGACGGTGGAACCGCCGAGCGTGCCGGTGACGGCGAGGGTGCCGAGGTTGACATTGGTGGGGCCGGTGTAGGAGTTGATGCCCGAGAGAGTGAGCACCGCCGGCCCGTTTTTGATTAGACCCACGGTGCCCAACGCGCCATTTTGAATGACGCCGTCAAAGACATTGTTGACCCCGTTGCTGACGGTGAGGACGGCATTGGTGGCGTTGGAGTTATCGATCCTGGCCGAACTGTCGCCATTGAGGCCGGAGACGGCGATGGAATTGCCATTCATGCGCAGCCGGCCATCGCCGAGCGCGCCGAAGGTCAGCGCGTTGGTGGCGGAGCCCAAGGCGCTGCTGCTGCCCGCCTTGAGAATGCCGCTGGTGATATTGACGCCGCCGCTGAACGTGTTCAAGCCGCTGAGGGTCTGCACGCCGGAGCCGTAGCTGGAGTCGATCAAGGTCACGCCGCCGGTGCCGCTGATGACGCCGCCATAGCTGAAGGCTGCTGTGCGGTTAAACACCAGCATGCCGTTGTTGAAGATGGCCGAAGTCAGGCCGATGTCGCCGTCGCTGAAGCCGTCGCCGAGCTGGAGAGTGCCGCCACTGATGGTGGTCGCGCCGGTGTAGGTGTTGACGGTGGTGAGCGTGGTGGTGCCGGAGCCGCTCTTGGACAGGGTGCCGGGGCCGGTGATGCCAACTCCGATCGAACTGATTAGAGTATAACTTTTCGCGGAGTTATTAAATGAAGTTGAAACCGGGCTGACGTCCGCCGCTGAGATATCGACGGTGGTGGTGCCCGTTGCCGAATCGTCGAACAGCACCACGTCACCTTCAATGTAGTCGGTGCTGCCGCCGCCCGTGATCAATTTCCAATTCTTGGTGGTGCCGGTTGAGCCCGCCATCCACTCGCCGCCCGCAGCGGCGCCCGTCCACTTGGGACTGTCGCCGCCGATGCTCACCGTGATGAAATGATTCACCGCATCGTCATGAAATGTCACCGACTGGCGGGAGGTGAATCCCGAGCCGCGGGCGAAGTCCGTGACCGTTCCGACAAACGTGCCGTAGCCGATCAAGTTATAGGTCGAGCCATTGACAAACGGGTTGGCCGGGGCGGCGTTGACCGTGATCGCGCCGACGCTGCCGGGCGTGGTCAGGGTGCCGCTGACCATCATCGGGGCGGTGGCCGTGGTGGCACCGCCGAGCGGGATGAGGGCAAGGGCGCCTGCGCCGGTGAAGTTCACCGCGCCGGCCGTCAGCGTGCCGGAGACGCCGTTGCCATTGGCCAGAATGCCGCCGGTGCCGGCACCCACCGTCACCGAGCTCACCGAGCTGACGCCGTCGAAGGTGCCTTGCGTTAAAGTGACTGCCGCGGCGAGGGGTCCCGCGCTGATCAGTTTGGCGGAGCTGCCGTTGATGGAGACGCCGCTGGTGGTGTTGTTGCCGGTGAGCTTCAAGGTGCCGGCGGTCACCGTGGTGGCGCCGGTGAAGGTGTTGGAACCGGAGAGGGTGGTGGTGCCGCTGCCGGAATGGATCAGGGCGCCGCTGCCGCTGATGGTGCCGGCATAGGTGGGAGTGCCCACGCTGTTAAAATTCAGGGTGGCATTGTTGACGATGGAAGTGCCGGCGATGCTGGCGTCGGTGACGCCGTCGCCCAGCAGCAGGGTGCCGTTGTTCACGCTGGTCACGCCGGTGTAGGTCTTGGCACCGGTCAGCTGCAGGGTGCCGCTGCCGGTCTTGGTGATGGTGCCGGTGCCGCCGGTGATGTTGCCGGAAATTTTCAGGTCGATGCCGCCCGGAGCGCTGCCGGCGGCGACGTTGAAGGCAATCCCCGTGTTTTGATAGTTCAACGGATTGCTGATCAACGAGGTGGCCGAACTGGCCAGCGTGGTGATGCCGCTGGAATTCGACGAGAATTGGAATCCGGTGGCGTTGGTGCCGGCCATGGTGCCGCCGGTGAGGACGAAGCTCGTGGCGTAGCCTTCCTGGCCGCCGTTGTTGAGGATCGAGCCGCCATTGACGTTGACGGTGGTCGTCTGGGTGCCGTCGGTGTTGTAGCCCAGGGCGTTGTTAGAAACCAGATTGACGGTCCCGCCCGGGTTGATGGTGAGCACGCCCTTGACCACGCCGCTGCCTCCGCCGGTGGCGAGGGCCAGGGTTCCGGAGTTGACGAGCGCGCCGCCGGTTAGAGTGTTGATGCCGCCGAGGGTGAGGGTGCCGCTGCCGCCTGCGGTGAGGCTGGCGAAGTTGTTAGCGCCGTTGAGCGTGAGGCTGCCGCTGCCGGCGGTGGTGAGGCTGAAGGCCCCGCTGATGGCTCCGCCCACGGTGAGGGTGGCGCTGCCGTTGGCGGTCAGCGTGCGGTTGGCACTGAGCGATACCGCGCCGGTGCCGAGGTTGAGTGCGGTGGTGCCGCCGAAGGCGAAGTCGCCGCTCCAACTCTGGCCGTTGTTGCTGCTGAGGGTGACCGCGGCCAGATCGGCGCGGGTATTATCGAGGATGCCGCCGGCCACGGTCAAGGCGCCGCTGCCGATGGCGGTGGCGGTGTTGATATTGAGGGTGCCGGCATTCAGCCTGGTTCCGCCGGTATAGATATTGGTGTTGTTGAGGCTGAGGGCGGCGGTCCCGTTTTTGACCAGGCTGCCGGTGCCGCCGATGCCGACGGTACTGATGCTCGAGATGCTGTAGTTCACCGCCGAGTTGTTGAAGGTGGTGGTGGCTGGGCTGACGTTGGCGTTGGGGATGTTGATGGCACCGGTGATCACGCCGGGCCCGTCATCAAACAGGACGTCATCGCCTTGAATGAAGTCGGTGGGGGTGCCGGCTGTCACCAGGTTCCAGTTCTTGAATGTCCCGTTCAAGCCCGCCTGCCAATTGCCGTCATCCGCGCCGGTCCATTTCGGGCTGTCCGCCGCGCCGCCGTAGGAAAAGGTGATCACCTTGTTGACGCTGTCGTTGGCGAAGGAAACCTGGCGGGCGCTCAGACCGGCGAAGCTGCCTTTGGTGAAGTCGCTCATGTTGCCGCTGAAACTGCCATAGCTGATGAGCTTGTAGTTGGTGCCGGCGACCAGGGGCGTGAGGGCCGTGGCGTTGAGTGACACCGATGCCGCGATCCCGGAGGTGGTCAACGCGCCGGTGACGACCAGCGGGGCCGCGGTGGTGGTGCCGCCCGCGAGCATGAAGTTGGTGGCACCCGCGCCGCTGAAGGTCAGCGCGCCAAGGGTTAGGGCGGTGCTGGTGCCATTGCCGGTGGCGATGGTGTTGACGGCGTTGCTGGCGACGGTGACGGCGCCGGCTGTGCCGGTGCCGTCGAGCGTGCCGTTGGTCAGGGTGATGGCCGGGGTGGCGGCCACGCTGCTGGTCTGGAGCAATTTGGCGCCGCTGCCGTTGAGGGTGATGCCGTTGCTGGTATTGATCGCGCCGCTGCCGCTCAACTGGAGGGTGCCGCCGGTGATCTGGGTGGCGCCGGTGTAGGTGTTGGTGTTGGAAAGTTTCAACAGGCCGGCGCCCGTTTTGGTGAACGATCCGGTGGCGGTGCCGGTGGTGGTGTTTTGGATGACGCCGCTGATTTCGGTGGCGCCTGCGGTGGCGGCCACGCTCACGCTGAGCGTCTGGGCGTCGGCGGTCAGGTCCGTTAGAGAAACCGTGCCGGACAGCTTGGTGGTGCCGGTGTTGTTGATGGTGAGGGTTTGATTGTTGGCGGCATTGTTGAGGATGAACGCGCCGCCGAGTTCCAGATTGTTGCTGCCGCCGATGGTCGGACTGCCGGTGGCGATGACGAAGGTGTTGGTGAGTTTGTTGGCCCCGCTCAAGTCGATGCTGCCCTGCAAGGTGGCGCCGCGGATATCCACAACGCCGCTGCTGAATGCCGCGACGTTGCCGACGGTGACGGTGCCGGTATTGATCCGCAAGGTGCTGGTGTAATTGACTGTGCCAGTGGCGATGGAAACTCCCGCGCCGGTGTTGGCAGAGTTCAAGACCAGGTTGCCGGGGCCGCTTTTTTGCGCTTGGCGGGCACCCCAGTTCATCACGCCGCCGAGAGTGAGCGTGCCGGCGGCGTTGTTGACGGTGAGCGTGCGATTGCCGCTGGAGGCGTCCACCGCGCCGCTGAAGGTCAGTGACCCGGCGTTGGACACCGTGACATTGGCACCGGATAGAGTCACCGAGCCGCTGAATGTCAGTGCCTGGGCGGCACCCACGCCGGCGTATGAAAACGTGCTATTGCCGGTGACATTGTTGGCTACAGTGATCGCGCTGCCTGAGGTGTTGTTCAGTGCCGGGTTGTTGCCGGTGACGATATTGCCGCTGCTAAATGCGGTGGCGCTGTTGATGTTGAAGGAAGCAAACCCTAGGGTGGTGATGCCCGTGTAGGTGTTGTTGCCGGCCAGGGTGAACGTGCTGCTCACGTTGTTGCTGATCGGCTGGTAGTTGACCCCGGTGATGGCGTTGGTGCTGCTGATGTTGCCGGTGAGAGCCAGGGTGGCGCCGGTGCCCACGCCAAACCACGCCGTGGTCGCCGCAGCGCCGCCGAGCACGATCGGCGCGCTGACTGTGTTGGTGCCGCTGGTGTTGGTGGCATAGATGGCACCGGACGCGCCGGTGCCGATATTGGTGAGGGTCAGCGTCTGGCCCGGGCTCGCCGAGATGGTGTAGCCGGCGGTGTTGCTGGTGGAAAATGTCAGCCCCTGGGTGGTGATCTGCCCGCTCAAATTGGCGTCGGTGACTTTAGGGTTGGTGAAAGTCACAATATCCGCCGTGCCGGGGATGCCGCCCGCGCCCGAGCCGCCCGTCCAGCTGGCTCCGGTGTTGAAATCGGTGCCGGTGTTGAGCCAAGTGCATGTGTTGGCTTGGGCGGATTGCGAGCTGAACGCCATCACAACGGCGGCGAACGCCAGTGCGGTGGTGCGGAGAAACGGATTGGATTGGCGGTTGGATTTCATCGGTTTTATATTGGGGGGGGGGCTGGCTGCGGTGGGTTGGTTTCGATTCGGAAGGGTGGCTGGATTGAAACGAGGCACACCTGTGCAATCCAGAGGTGCGTGATCTTAGGGTGGGGAATGCCCGGCGCAAGCCCCCCGAATGGGTAGAACTTGCGCTGCTCCCGGGCGGAGGGCCGCCTCGCAAGGTCGTTCTCCCTCAGGCGCTCGTTCATGCGGGACGCCCGTCCTCCGGCAAAATCGACAGTGTTGGACCGGTCGCCCGTAGCGCCAGCCGTGCCAAAACCGAGACCCGAAAATATCTGAAATTTTTGCTTTGTAAATTTTTTGGCTAGGTTAATTTCGCCGCCGCTGTTCATTTTTGTTATTTTTCGGCTATCCAGCCGTTTTTTGCCCAATGCCCCTGCCGTCGGGAGATTCCACGCGATTCTTCCGTTCTTGGCTGCCAGATTTTCCGCATCACGCCCGGGCCGTTCAGCCCGCAAAACCAACACCAGAAGTATACATAAAACCAAGCATTCACATGAAGCCCACCCGCAATCCATTCGTCCTCGGTTCCACCCTTGCCGCATTTTTCCTAGCCTGCACCGGCGTTCATGCCGTGGGTGTGTGGGTCGGCACCACCGGCAATTTTGACGTCGCCGCCAACTGGGACACCGCCGTGGTTCCCGCGTCGGTCAACACCAACGTCAGCAATGGCGGCACCATTCAGGTCACCACCAACCACACCACCAATGACATTCTGGCGGCGACCAATGCGAGTTCGACGGGCACCTGGAGTCAATCGGCGGGCGCACTGACGATGGCGGGCGGTTGGTTCCGGCTCGGCACGGCGGCCGGCGCGTCGGGCACCTTCAATTTGAGTGGCGGCACGCTGACCACGGTCGGCAACATCGATATCGGGGAAAACTCCGGCACCACCGCCGGCAACAGCGCGGTGAACGTCAGTGGCGGAACATGGACCAATAACGGCGCGCAATTGACCGTGGGCGGCCAGTCCAGCGGTCTGGCCGGGATTGGCCGGGGCACGCTGTCGCTGTCGGGGACCGGCGCCATCGTCAATAACAACGAATTGTGGATCAGCCAAAACGCCGGCAGCGTGGGCGTGTTCAACCTGTCCGGCGGCACCATCACCCAGGTCGGGTGGCTGGCGGTCGGTCGCAACAATGGCACCGGCACCATGAATATGACCGGCGGCACCTTCAACAAGACCGTCGCCAACACCAACGCCACCATCATCGGTGCCAGCGGCGTTGGGGTTTTGAATCAAGTCGCCGGCGCGCTCAACGTCGCCAACGGCGATACCTGGGTCGGTGAAACCAAAGCCGGCACCTGGAACGTGTCCGGCGGCACCGCCAACCTGCTGGCTCTCAACGTCGGCCAGAATGCGGGCGGCACCGGCATCCTCAACCTGCAAAACGCCTCCAGCGGCCTGACCGGCGCCCTGACCAATGGCGGCGGCACCGAGGTGATCACTGCGGGGGCCATGCTGATCGGCAATAACGCCACCGCGAACGGAACTGTGAACCTGGATGGCGGCACTTTGGCGGTCAACACCGTCGGCCGCTCGGCCGGCACGGGCACTTTTAATTTCAACGGCGGCAAATTGCAGGCACGCATCGCCACCACCACCTTTGTGAACAACCTGACCCGCGCCAACGTGCGCAACGGCGGGGTGCTCATCGATAGCCAGGCCAACAACATCACCGTCACCCAGCCGCTGCTGCATTCCAACATCGGCGGCGACGCCGCGACCGACGGCGGCCTCACCAAAATGGGGACCGGCAACCTGCTGGTGTCCGGCATCAACACCTACACCGGCACCACCACCATCAATGCCGGCGGCTTCGGCTTTGCCAGCACCACGGCGCAGACCTGGGGCGGCCTCATCACCGGTGCCGGCAGCCTGCTGCAGGCCGGCACGGGTGCCATCACCCTGCCCAACGCCAACACCTTCACCGGCAACGTCAGCGTGACCGTCGGCTCACTGATTGTTTCTAACAGCTCGGCGCTCGGCAGCGGGACCAAGACCGTCGACATTTCCAACGGCACCGCCGGCAACATCCAGCTCCACCTCAATGGCAGCGCCGGCAGCGTGAACCTGCCCGCCAGCTTCACCTACAACGCGTCCAACACCGCGGGGACCATTTTCAATGACGCCGGAACCAATTCCATTGCCGGCCAGATCAACATGAACGTCGGCGGCGGCGGCACCACCATCCAGTCCGATGCCGGATCGCTCACCGTGTCGGCCAACATCACCGCCGTTACCACCGGGCGCGCCTTGACCCTGCAAGGGGCCAGCAGCGGGACCGTCAGCGGCATCATTTCCAATGGCTCGACCGCCGGACTGCCGCTCAACAAGAACGGCGCGGGCACCTGGGTCGTCTCCGGCCTCAATACCTTCAGCGGACTCATCTCGGTCAATGCCGGCACTCTCCAGGCGGGCAGCGCCCAGTCCGGGTCCAGCGGGGCCTTTGGCAACAACGCGCCGGTCACCCTGGCCAACACCGCCGGTGCCTTGCTTGACCTCAATGGTCTCTCCAATAGCATCGGCTCGCTCGCCGGCGGTGGTGCCGCGGGCGGCAACGTCAATCTCGGCAGCGCATATCTAACCGTCGGTGGGCTCAGCACCGCCACCACCTACGGCGGCGTCGTCGGCGGCAGCGGCGGTCTGGTTAAAACCGGCAGCAACACGCTCACTCTAACCAACGCCAGTACCTACACCGGGGCCACCACCGTCAATGCCGGCACGCTGCTGCTCGATCACAGCGGTGCCAATCTCGGCGCGCTCGGCGAGA
>CAIVSK010000034.1 GCA_903908495.1 Akkermansiaceae bacterium | reverse complement strand
GCAGAAGGTGGGGTCTGACGCCGTCCTGCTGGATAATTATATAACCGGCAAGTTCGACTTCGCCTCGATGCCCGTGACCGTGCGTCTCGGCCGGCAGGTCATCAGCTGGGGTGAGAGCACGTTCATTCCCAACGGCATCAACGTGATCAATCCCATCGACGTGGCGCGATTGCGCACGCCCGGCTCGGAACTGCGCGAGGCGCTGCTGCCGGTCTATGCGTGGGACACCTCCGTCGCCCTGACCGACAAGCTCTCGCTGGAGGCCGTGTGGCTGCTGGAGTTCCGCCGAACGGATATCGACCCCGACGGCACCTACTTCAGCACGAACGACTTTGCCGGCCGGGGAGGCAACAAGGTCATGCTCGGTTTTGGCGCGCTGTCCGACCAGGGGACGCTGGGCGCCATCACGCGCGCCAGTGACCACACGGGAAACAAGTACGGTCAATGGGGACTGGCCATGCATTATCTCGCGCCCAGCCTCAACCACACCGAGTTCGGCTTCTATTATCTCAATTACAACAGCCGTCTCCCGCTCATCAGCGCCATCACCCCGACGGATCCGATTAGCGCCAGCTTCGTGCAAGGGTATGCCTCAAGCCTCGCCTCCACCAGCCTGGCTCCCGGGATGATCGCAGCCGGCTACCCGGCAGCCGGCGTGCCCTCCGCCCTCACCTCCCTGCTCGGGGCCGCTTTCCTCAATTATCCCGCTTCTGCGCTGCCCGCCAGCTTGCAGCCGTTCTACCCGTCAGCCCAAAGCATCGTGGCTGGCGCCAAGAAGGTCGGTTTTCTGACCGCCGCGGGCACCGGCCGTTACTTTGTCGAATACCCCACGGGCATCGACATGTTGGGCGCCAGCTTCAACACGGATGTCGGCACGACGGGCATCTCATTGCAGGGCGAGGTTTCCTACAAATCCCATGTGCCGCTGCAGGTCGACGACGTCGAACTGCTCTTTGCCGCGCTCTCCTCGCTTGATTCGCCTGGCGGCACGGTCTACGGCAGCAACAACCAGCTTGGCAATTACAGCGGGCAATTCGGCACCATCATTCGCGGCTATCGCCGCCTTGACGTCTGGCAGGCGCAGGCCACGGCCACCAAGGTGTTCGGCCCGATGCTTGGCGCCAGTCAACTGACCGTGGTCGGCGAGGTGGGCATTACTGAGGTTCCTGATCTCCCCGCCAAAAGCGTGCTTCGCTTTGACGGCTCTGGCACGGCCACAGCGGGCGACGCGAATGAAATGATCAATACCGGCAACGGCACGGTTCCGGCCACGCCTCTCAATGCCTTCCCGGACAAAACTTCGTGGGGCTATCAGATCGTCGGTAAGCTCGACTACAACAATCTCTTCGCCGGGATCAATGTCTCGCCGTCGCTCGCCTTCGCTCATGACGTCAGCGGCAACACGCCCCTGCCCCTTGGCAACTTCCTGCACAACCGCAAGACTGTGACGGTTGGCGCCGATTTCACCTTCCAGAACCAGTGGGCCTTCGAGGTGCGTTACGTCAATTACTCCGGCGACGGGGCCTACAACCTCATCTCCGATCGCGATTACGTCTCCGCCACATTGAAATTCTCGTTCTAAGTCCCCCGGGAGCTTCGCCGCGCGGGTTCTTCCCCCGCCGGACCGGCTTCCCCGACCGGACGACCCCCAGCCATGAAACCTCATTCCATTTCCACCATGCCTATCCTGAAATCTGCCCTCGTGGCGGTGTTTGCTTCCGCCGCCTCCGTCTTCGCCGCGGTCAGCGCCGATCAGGCTGCGCGTCTTGATAACGATCTCACGCCGCTTGGCGCCGAGCGGGCCGGCAATGCCG
>CAIVSK010000033.1 GCA_903908495.1 Akkermansiaceae bacterium | reverse complement strand
GGCGAGATGCAGCTGGTAGGTCATTCTCCGCGCCGTGGCACCGCCCATGCGGGCGGACAAGTGGGTCGGCCGAGGCCGTCCGACCCTACCGCAAGCCCGGTAGGGCGTGGCGGCCTCGCCGCGCCCTGATTGCCCCAGTGGGCGAGATGCAGCTGCCATGCTCATTCTCCGCGCCGTGGCACCGCCCATGCGGGTAATTGGTCATAATTGTGCATAATTCCCGGATAATCAGAGAATATGCGCGGTCTTTAACCGATCCTAGGTAGTCAGGCATCTGGTACCTACGCAATATCGGCTAGAGGTGGTACGGAAAGCAACCTAATATCAGGATCCAGATCCGCTCAAGTCCATTGCTTTCCAGCTCAGCAAGTCAACTGCAAACACCAGGCAGTCGGACCTCTATAACCTAGATAACCTTACCCATGAAAACCCTCTGCCAAATCCTTGTGTGTCTGCTTGTGGTGGTGTCGACGGCAGCGGCGTTTCCGCCCGCGCCGTATTACACGCTTTACGGGATGGTGCGCGACCAGGTGGGCCAGACGGTCACTGGCGAAGGGGCCGAGATCATCCTGCTCAAGGGCGGGGTTGAGATCGGCCGCACGCCGATCACCCGCGGCCAGCTTGACCAGAACTACGAGCTTAACATCCGCATCGACGCGGCACGCAGCGGCACCATTTTCTACAGCGACAAGGCGGTCGCCGCGCTGGGCTCCTTCAGCCTGGTGGTGTCGATGAACGGTGTGCTGTTCTATCCGATCGAGGTGAACGGCACGCTCAAGGCAGGCAAGGGCGGGGAACGGACGCGCCTCGACCTGAACCTCGGCGAGGACGCTAACAAGGACGGATTGCCCGATGCATGGGAGGAATGGCAGTTGTATCTGGCGGGGTATTTCCCCGATGCCGACGGCAAATGGGACCTGAGTTTGTTGGGTGGCTTGGACGGTCACTTCCAGAATAACGGCCTGACCAATTTGCAGGCCTACATAGCGGGCACCTTCGCCGGTGACCCGTCCTCGACGTTCAGCCTGGCGATCAAGGAGAAGCTGCCGGAGAGCGTGCGCTTCGAGTTTTACGCCATCACCGGCAAGGTGTACACCATCGAGAGCACGCTCGATATGAAGACCTGGACGCGGGTGCCCTTTGCCGTGGGCGCGCCCGGCACGGGCAACCCGTCGTATCAGGCAGTTAATGTCGGCATCCTCTCGGTCTTCACCGCGCCGCGCACCACCACCAGCGAGTTTTTCCGCCTGACGGTGAGGTGAGGCTGGAAAGAAGAATAGGAACCGCAGATTACACAAATAATCAAAGAGTTATGAACCTGAAATCAATGATGGCATTTTTGACGGCGCGGGTGCGGCTGGGTGGCTGGCTGTGGGTGATCCTGGCGGGCCTGGGTGTGGGAGTGGCGCATGGCCAGTGGCAGAACACGAATTACACGCTCAAGGGCGGGTGGAACGCGATCTATCTGCACGGGGATGCCAGTTACGCGCCGCCGGCCACGCTGTTTGCGTCCTATCCCGCGGTGGTGGAAGTCTGGCGCTGGAATACCAACCCGACCCAGGTCCAGTTCATGACCACGCCCCTCATCCCGTCGGCCGGCACCGCCGAGTGGACGGTGTGGAAACGCGATGGCTCGGTCAGCGCGCTCAGCCAGATGGTCGGCCAGTCGGCGTATTTGGTGAGATGCAGCGGCACCGCGTCCAACACCTACACGGTGGGCATCGCGCAGAAAGTTCTGCCGCCCAGCGCCGCGTGGGTGCGCAACGGGGCGAATTTGATGGGTTTTCCCAGCAAGCTCAGCGGCGCTTACCCGAGCATCGGCAGCTACTTTGCGACTTTTCCGGCGGCCATCGCGGCCAATACCCAGATCTATAAATACGTCGGCGGCGAGCTGGGCGCGGGCAATCCGCTGCAGGTGTTCTCGCCGACCTCCGAAAAACTCGACCGCAACCAGGCCTACTGGTTCAGCTCACAAGTGGTTGGCAATTTTTACGCCCCGGTCGAGCTGGCATTGAGCAATCTGAGCGGCCTCGACTACGGCCGCAGCGGCTCGGTCATGACCGTGCGCTTGCGCAACCGCAGCGCCACCGCCAGCACGGTGACCATCGCGCCGGTGACATCAAGTACCGCCCCGAACGGCCAGGAATCGGTCACCGGGAGCGTGCCGCTCACCCGCCGCGTGTTCACGGCCGCCACCGCCTCCTGGACCGAGACGCCGATCGCGGGCGGCTACACTGAGGTGGTCGGGCCCAATGCCACGCTTGAACTGAGCTTCGGTATCGACCGTGCCAGCATGACCGGGGCCGCCGCCAATGCCCTGTTCGCTTCGCTCTTGCGCTTCACCGACAGCGCCGGCCTGTACGACATTGCGCTGCCGGTGACCGCACGCAATGCCTCGCTGGCGGGCCTGTGGGTGGGTGACGCCGTCGTTGACGGGGTGGAAAGCAAGACGGCGGGTTACAGCGGCACGGCCACCGCGCAGACGTACTCGCTGCGCTACCTCATTCATGTGGACGATGCCGGCACGCCGCGGCTGCTATCGCAAGTTTTCATGGGCAGCCTCGCCACCGCGCCATACGCCGCGGGCCTCTGTTTGCAGGAAAGCGGGCTCAACATCAACGACAAGGCCAGCGCCCGCCGCCTCGTCTCCGCCCACCTGCCACTCGACCGGGTCATCAGTGCGGATAGCGGCGGTTTTGCCCTGGGCAGCAGCTTGAGTTGCACCATTGCCACCCCCTTCAACGATCCCACCAGCCCCTTCGTTCATCAATACCACCCGGATCACGACAACAAGAGCGGCAGCACCGCCCTCGTCTCCGGCCAGGAAAGCTATGACATCACCCGCGCCGTCACCTTCAACTTTGCCGCCAGCGCCCCGGTTGGGGTGTCGGCCACCGGCTACGGCAGCAGCGTCATCGCCGGCACCTATGCCGAAACCCTCACCGGCCTGCGCAAGGACAGCGTCACCGTCACCGGCTCCTTCACCCTCCGCCGCGTCAGCGAAAGCGGCAGCCTCAACCCGTAGAAAAGCAGAAAGTTGAAAGCCGAAAGCTGAAATGCAGATGAAGAAAAAACTGAAACGCGCCTCTTCTAACTCTTAACTCTTAACTAATAACTCTTAACCAATAACCTCTAACCATCCCCAACCCTCATGAAACGAACCGCCTCATTGCTTGTCACCCTGTGTTTGCTCCAGAGCGCTTATGCGGCCACCTCCGTGCCCGACTTCATCAGCTTCCAAGGCCGGGCGCTGACCGCGACCGGTAGTCTGATTGGCACCGGCACGCCGGTCAACCGCACCGTCACCTTCCGCGTCTGGGATCACGCCAGCAACTCGCTGGCGAGCGATTTGATCTATTCCGAAACGCAGATCGTGACCATTGCCGAGGGCGAGTTCAGCGTGCTTATCGGCGCAGGCGCCGCCACGGGAGGTACCCCGCTGGGCTACAGCGAGACAGCCAAGGGCCAGCCAATCGTGAAAATAAGCGATGCTTTTGGCAGCGCGAGCCGCTACCTCGGCGTCACCATCGACGATGGCACCAGCGCCGCGGACAACGAGATTTCGCCCCGCCAGCAATTCGTGACTTCCAGCTTTGCCATGCGCGCCAAGGTGGCTGAGGCCGTCGATGGCCTCGCCATCACCACCGCGATGCTCGCCAACAATGCCGTCACCACCAGCCAGGTGAGCGACTCTGCCATCACCACCAGCAAGCTGGCCGCCAATGCGGTGACCGCGACCCAGATCGTGGACGCCACTATCACCACCACCAAGATTGCGGCGGGCGCGATCACCGCGGTCAATCTCGCCGCGGGGTCGGTCACTTCCACGGCAATTGCCGACGGCGCGATTGGCACCGTCGACATTGCCGATGGTGCCATCACCGGAGCAAAAATCGCCACCAACACCATCCCCTTGGTGGCCTTGGTGGATGCGGTAAAACAGGCGTTGTGTCCGGTCGGCTCGATCATGCCTTATGCGGGCGACACCGCGCCCGCTGGCTGGGTATTGGGTGATGGCACTCTGTATTCACGTACAACCTATGCGGCGTTGTTTGCGGTGATGGGCACCCATTTTGGTTATGGGGACTCGACGAACTTCCGCGTCCCGGATCTCCGTGGCAGGTTCCTGCGGGGCGTGGACGGCGGAGCCGGGAGGGACGGTGACCGGCTTGCTCGCACTTCAGAATCAGGTGGGGCGTCAGGCGATAGTGTGGGGAGCGTTCAAGCTGATGTTTTTGCATCCCACACCCATCCCTACAATGATATTTATTTCTCCGAGGCTGGTGGCGACACGACCGTTCTCAACAACGCGTTTGGTTGTGGTAATAATGACCATAACAATAGCGCCTGGCAGTTGGGTCGAATAACCTCCGCAACGGGTGGCAACGAAACGCGGCCGAAGAACGTCAACGTCAATTATATCATTAAGTACTAGTTTCGCCTCAAGACTTGAAGACGCAAGATGAAGAAATTGACCTGACTGCACATACGCCCGGCCTTCGAGAACTCCAGGAGAGGGCCGCTGGTTTTATAATTTCGCAATGACGTTGGATCGTCTCACCCGCACCTTTTGTCCCTCATGAACTCCCGATTTTTCGCCCTTTTCACCGCCCTTGGCAGCCTGTTGCTGTCCCCGATGGCGCATGCCCAATACGAGATCAAGGGTGGCAACAGGAACTTGCTAGATAGTCGCCGGGCGGGCGGTTTCGCCACGGTGTCGGCCGGCGGGGTGGTCACGGCCATCACCGTGAAACCCGTGACCAACGTCGGCGCGTGCAGCGGCGGCGCCGGCTATTCCTCAGTGCCCGCGGTCACGGTCGGGCCGCCGGTCAGCGGCACGACTGCCACCGCCACCGCGGTGCTGACAGCTGGCGTGGTCACCGGCATCACCATCAACAGTGGCGGCAGCGGCTACAGCGCCAGCAACCCTCCCACGGTGAGCATCGCGGGGCCGTCCATCCCGACGGGCAACGGAACCACCACTCCGCAATACGCCGGGGTCGGGGCCACCTCCGCCGGCGCAGGCCCGATCAATGCGAAAACCCTTACGGACCCGATTCCAAGCATCAGCGCGGGACGCTACCCGAGCGCCAGCGACAGAACCATCCCGGCGGCACCGGTGGTGACGGTGGTCTTGGCCCGCGCCAGCATCGGCTACAGTCTGGCCTCGGGCGTGCCGCGCTACTCGTTCGGCGATGTGATCGAGCGGCCGCAGAGCAACTGGAGCGGGGCGATCGCGTCGAGCTCCTATTGGCGTGCCGAGCCGGTGAAGCAGGGCGAGGTGTTTACCAACAATTACTTGGTCAATCTCAATGGCGCCACCCAGCCGCTGGTGGCAACGGGCAGTGTGAATGTGACGAGTTGCACGCCGTCGAGCAATGTCATCACCGTGGCGACGGTGCCCGGCGGGCTGGTCAGCGGAGCGACGCTGCTGGGCCAGCGGGTGGACATCGTCAACGGGCTCACCCTGACGCTGCGGGGCTATCCGAGCGAAACGATCGGCAGCGCCACGGCGCGGGATTTTCTGCCGCCCTTGCCGTATTACTACAGTCCGCACGCAGGCAAGGTGTTTGCGACCCAACCGGGACGGGTGACGGTGACATGGGTGTCAAACCTGCCTGACACCAGCGCCGTGGGCGAGGCCACAGCGACCTACAAGTTCAAGACCGAGGTGTTTTCGGTGACCTCGGCACCCAACGTGGCGCAGCGGCCGATGTATTGGACCGAGAAGTCGTTCAAAGGGCCGCTGGTGAACATCCCCGCGGGGCGCATCGTGGTGGCCAACGCGATCTACAACAGTTTCATGCCCAGCCACGTGGCCAACGAATATGTGCCGGTGGGGTACAATCCGAGCAATGACGCCGGCACCATCCAACCTGCCGAACACCGCACTCTGTGGTTTGACAACACCGTCGGCACCGGTGCCCTACACGCATACAATCTGGAGGGAAGCGTGTTTGTGGAATATCTGGGTGCGGAGATCCAGGGTGCCGGCAACCGCGAGTTCCTCGGCGCCGACGTGGTGGCCTCCAAACGCGACGCCGAGTCGGTCAACATCGAGACTCAGCTCGGCCAGCAACTCGAGCCGTGGCAAACCAGCCCCGCGCCCGGCGACCCGGACCGCAGCCTGAGCGCTTCCCTCGCGCTCAACACCACGCAGACCAGCGGCAAGCCGCTCTACGGCACCTCCGCCCTCGCCAACGGCCAGCTCGTCTATCACGCCGAGCGCAGCAACGACAACCCTGACAAAATCCAGATTTACTGGCTGGAGACCGATGACTCCGCCATTTATTTCCAGAGCATCGCGCCGAACCTCTCGATCCAATGGCCGAAATACCTGTGCAAATACACCCAGGTCTGGCCGGCTGCACTCTCCGCCTATGAGCCGGTGACCGTCACTGATACCGGCAGTGGCCTGGCCATTGGCCCGCTATTTGATGCGGCCCATCTGCCGCAGGTCATTTTCCAGGACGATCCTGCGGAAAGCGAAGTGAGCATTGACGTGGAGACCCAGCGTTTGCTGGCGGACTTCAGTGATTCCAGCGACTCGACGAGCCGCACCTTGCTCAAATTCATGGAAGGTGGCATGCCGTGGTATGTGCCGCTCTACATTCAATCGGCGGACAAACTCGTCAGCCAGGCACCAGCCGATGCCGATGGCAACGGACCGCTGACGGGCACGATCAACGATACCAATGCGGATGGCGTGGCGGACTTGGTGGCGACGGTGAACGTGGGCGATCGCATCGCGCCGCCCGCCGGCTGTTCCACGGCCGGCTACATTGCCAGTGGCGACAACTATTATCCCGCGGGTTACATCAATCCGTTTACCCAGGGCGCGGCGGCGGCGGCGGCCGGGGCGATCATCCCGGTGAACACCCGCAGCGGCCACAACACTCTCACGGTGTGGTGGTTCAAAAAAGTACTGCCCCCCAGCGCGAAGTTCGCGCCGTTTTACCTGCCGTCCAAGGTCGGCCACTACACCGTCATCTATCCGACGGGCAAGCCGCAGATTGTCATCGCCTCGGGCATCGGCAGCGGCGACCTCGGGCCCGCGCAACAAGCGGGCAGCGTCTATTATCAAAATGACGCGAGCCTGCCCGGCTTCAATCCCAACGAAGAGCACGCGCTGCTGCTCGGCAGCCGCGCCTACGCGCTGCGCGACGATTTGAACAACGCAAGCAGCACCTCGCAGCCGTTTGTGCTGCTCGCCTACACCAACCCGGGCGACCGGCGGCCGAGCATCGATGTCTATCAGGTGCTGCGCGAATCCTTCACCTACCCGCTGACCTATGACGCCATCGCCGGAACCAAGACCCAGCCGCCAGCACCGCTGCTCGCCTTGCCGCTGCCGCTCGACGACAGTGGCAGCGTGATAAACTACGAAGTCGCCGGTCTGGCGGATGCAGCCGCCGCCCCCTATGCGCCGGCCACTTACGCCAGTTTCACCGTCAAGGACCGCCAAGGCTATGATTGGACCTATCGCGGAGCCCATGCCAAGACCTGCGCCAGCGCCACGGCCAGTGTGAGCGGCGGCGCGGTCTCGCTGACCCCGGGAGTCGGCGGCAGCGGGTACCTCAGCCCGCCGTTGGTGACGATCGCAGCGCCGGCCACGGGTGTGACCGCCACCGCCACCGCGACCCTATCGAATGGGGTGGTCAGCGGATTTTCCATCACCAAGGCAGGCAGCGGCTATACCACCGCACCGCAGGTCAAGATCGCGCCGCCGATCAGCTTCGGGATGAAGTTCTTTTACGCGTCGCTGCCCGGCTTTTTCGAGCCAAGCCTGAGCCTCGCCAATCAACGCGCCGTGGGCACGCTGATGCCCTTCATTGCGGATACGGGCAGCGGCGTGCCGGTGACGCTGGTCTACCAACCGAAGTGGCCGGATGACCCGACGCTGCCCGTCGCCCAACGCCAGGTTGTGCCGCTGCTGGAAACCGCGCAGACCCTAACTCTGGCCAAGGCCAGCGCCCTCGCCGGGTACTTGCCGCAAGTCCGCGGGGCCACCAGCGCCGAGGTGCTTTACCAGCAGTCCCTGGCCAAAACCGATGGTGCCAACAGCGTGAGTTTGTATGACCCCACCCGCCAGAAGGCCTTCTTGCTCAGCACGGGTCGACTGGACAAATTGCCACCCTCGGTGCTGACCAGCGACTACGCCGGCAAAACGTATTTCCAAAAACTCTCACCGTCGTTGCAGCAACGGTTTTACTTCGATGCAAACTTGGGGACCCAGGGCGGGCTGGTTTTCAAGGGCGAATTTGTCCAAGCCACCGCCGGTGAGAATTACCTCAATCTCAACGTGCTGGGCACGGCGGATCTGGCGGAATTGCAAGGCCTCTGCCCGTGCACCGATACCACCTACAAAAGCAAGTGGGATGCCGCCATCAGCGGCCTCAGCACCCAGTTGGAAACCTTCAGCGAGAGCCCGACCGTTCCCGGCAAGTATGTGGTGGACACCACCAAGGATCACCGCGCCATCGACCAGGCGACGCTGGCGGACATCCGCGACCGCGATACGGCGGTGGACAGTTACGCGCTGGGGGCCACCGGCAAGGCCACCGGCTACGTCACCCTGATGTTTGAAAACGGCGTGGCCTTCACCGACGCCGGCAACCCCGTCACCATGCAAATCATCAAGGTGGATCCGGCACTTTATAAAGGCGATCTCAAGGTGCTGCTGGCGAGCAACCCGCTCGACGAACAAGTGACCCTGCGCCACAGCGGCGACTATGCCGGCCACCCGGAGCTGTATGAATTCCAATGGCGCTATGGCTTCCCCACCGATGGAACGAACCCGATGCTCACGTCTAACAACATCAACACGTCTGCGGGCACCAGCACCTGGCTCAAGCCCGATGGCACGCCCGGCAGCTCGATTGTCGTAGGCGGCAAGCCAACGGCCACCATCAGCAATCCTGCCGTGTTGATGGGGGACTCGTATTTCACGATGAACTACCGCCTCAAGGTGAGCGGCCAGGCGGCCGATGCGGGCTGGAGCGGTTGGACCGCGCCGGCCTTGGTCGAGGGCTGGATCAAGCGGGTGCTGGCCAAGATCACTCCGTTCAACCAGCGCATGAGTGATCTCTATAACAGCGAAATCAACACCGACGTCTCCATGCTCACCCAGGCCGGCAAACGCTGGGAGGGCGATGTCGCACTCAATCTGGACAACATCAACAGCGCAGGCCTGATCGAGATTTATGAAACCGTGCTCAACCGCGGCAAGAGCTTCACCATCGGCTCGGGCATCGACTTCGCCTCGGCCAACAACGGCTTGATGCTCGCCGCGGGCTACTTGAACGACCTCTACACGATCCTCGGTAACGAGGCCTACGCCGACGCCGCCAACCCGACCATCTCCATCGACGACCAGACGACGGTCACCGAGGTGAACACCAGCCGGTTTTCCTTCGAAGGCCAGGTGGCCAGTTCGCTCGACGAGGAACTCGCGCTGCTCAAGGGCCGCGACGACTTCGCCAACCCCGGCGTGGCCACCGCCCCCGCCTACAACCGCCTGTGGTGGAACTACACCCGCGGCATCAACAGCGGCGAGGTGCTTTATGCCACCAACTATAACATCAAGGAACAGGCCGGCAGCAGCACCGCCAACGGCGTGGTCGATGCGGCGGATGCCCAGCGGATGTTCCCGCAGGGCCACGGCGATGCCTACGGCCACTACCTGACCGCGCTCACGGGCTACTACCAACTGCTCGAAGATCCTTA
Source organism: Akkermansiaceae bacterium (assembly GCA_903908495.1). Classification (GTDB taxonomy): domain Bacteria; phylum Verrucomicrobiota; class Verrucomicrobiia; order Verrucomicrobiales; family Akkermansiaceae; genus Luteolibacter. The sequence goes on along the minus strand of CAIVSK010000033.1, from coordinate 51,472 downwards.
CTTCACCTGGGTGACCTCGGCCGAGGATGTGACCGTGCTCGGCCAGTCGGTGCAAATCGACTACAAGGACGAGCGGAAATTCGCCGCGGCGGCGGCCAACGTGGCCAGCAGTGCGCGGCAGATCGTGGCACTGGTGCACCGCCAAGACTATAAGGACGACCCCGCCAGCGGCTGGAGCCAGTTCCGCGACGGCAAGCTCAACTCGCAAACCGGCGTGACGCGCAACCAAGGATTGGACGAGTGGGTGTCGCGCAGCGCGCAGGGCAGTTATCTCAACTGGGTCGCGGCCAATACCTTGCTGCCCGATTTAGATACCAATCCGAACCACAGCGGAGTGCAAATCATCGACCGCACCACCGTGCCGGAACTCAACAATCTGGCCAGCGCGGGCAACGACTTCCAATCCACCATCGACAGCGCCAATGCCCACCTCAACCCGCTGGGATTGAGCCCGGGGGCGATCGCGTTTGATATCTCTCCGTCGCAACTGCAGGCCGGTCACTCGCACTTCGAGCAAATCTACGACCGCGCGCTGCGGGCGACGCTCAACGCCAAGGGTGCCTTCAACCAGGCGGCCAGGATGTCGCGTTTGCTCCGCAACCAGGAGAACCAAATCAGTGATTCCACCACCGCCTATGTCGATCAGGAGTTTGCCTTCAACAGACAACTCGTGGATCTCTTTGGCTCGCCCTACAGCGGCGATGTCGGCGCGGGCAAAACCTACGCCCAGGACTACGCCGGACCGGACCTGTACAATTTCTACGTGGTGGATCAACCGACCGATCTGGTCGATACCTCGCAGCCGGTCACCCTCACCCTCAACGTGCCCACCGGCATCGCGAATTTCACCGGCGATTCCATCAGTGACATCACTCTCGACGGAATCACGCCCACCCACTCGGTGAGCAAAACGGTGACCGTTCAACCTAGCAAAAACATGCTGTGGGCCAGCGAGTGGGGCGGCAGCACCATCGGCCAGCGCGCCAGTGTCGGCCGCATCCAGCAGGCGTATCTCGATTCCTATCAGGCGCAGCTGGCGCTGCTGGAAAGCAACCAAAAGCAGCAGGTGCTCAATACCCGCTTCAAGCGCGGGTTCCAACTCTTCAATGAGATGGCGGCGATGCACACCAGCAGCCAAACCACCCGTGCCGACGCCACTGCGGCGATCAAGAAGTTGGAGACCGCCCAAGCGGCCTTGAATTCACTGGCCTCTTTCAGCGATGCTGTCGCGGCCGGTGCGTTTAATTTGGCCGACGCGTGTGCATCGTTTTTTCCGGAGACAATCGTCGGCACAGTTACAAAGCCTATGGTAGGCGCTACTAAATTAGCAGGGGCCATCATCGCACAGGCTTGCGGCTTGGTCGCCGCGAGTGAGCGCTCGGCAGCCAATGCACAGACGCCGAAAATCACGGCACTGGCCAGCAATCTCGCGGCGGACCTGGAAGCTCTCGGTTTCAGCTACGAAGAGAAGCAACAGATCTATGAGTTCGAAATGGTTTACCGCGATCTGCTCTCGGCGCACTTCGAAGTGGCGCAATTGACCACCGACTATCAGCGCCGCAACGAGGCGCTGCGCAACGTGCTCGTCGAGGGCCAAAACGTGCTGACGGACCGCGAGAGTTTCCGCCAGCGGGCGGCGGCGGGCATCACCGGCTACCGCACCAAGGACCTGACGTTCCGCACCTTCCGCAACGAGGCCCTCGAGCAATACCGCACCTTGTTTGATCTGGCGAGCCGCTACACCTATCTCGCCGCCAAGAGCTATGACTATGAGACCGGGCTGCTCGGCAGCAGCGCGGGCAAGGCGGTCATCGCCAACATCGTCGCCTCCCGCGCGCTGGGCGACCTGACCGGCGACCAGCCGCAAGCCACCGTCAGCACGCTGGGCGACTCCGGCTTGGCGGGCACGATGGCGCAGCTCTCCGCCGATTTTTCGGTGGCGAAGGGCCGCCTGGGGATCAATAACCCCGATCCGTACGGCACGCTCTTCAGCCTGCGCGGCGAACGGTTCCGCATCCGCACCGATGCGGCGGAGACCAGCGACGACGATGCCTGGAAACAGACGATGCAACAATATATCGTGCCCGACCTGATGGCCGATCCGGACGTCGCCAGATATTGCAACAACCTCAAAAAAGCCGATGGCAGCGCCGCGCCCGGCATCCTCATTCCGTTTGGCAGCTGCATCGACCAGCTCAACAACTTCTTCGGCTTGGTCAGTGCCGCCGGCGATCACGGCTATTCCACCAGCAGTTATGCCACCAAGATCAGCAGCGTGGGCATCGTCCTCAAAGGCTACGTCGGCATGGACCCCTACGCCTTCAACACCCCCGGCACCAACGGCACCGCCAATTCGTCCGCCAATGCCCTGCGCGCCACGCCCTATATCTATCTGATCCCTTGCGGCAGCGACCGCATGTTGGCACCGCCACTGGGCGACACCAACACGATCCGCAGCTGGACGGTGCATGATCAGGCGCTGCCGCTGCCCTATAACCTCGGGGCCTCGGCATTCAACTCGACCCGGTTTTTTGATGCCAACGGCACGCTCAGCGAGCAGCCGTGGATCCTGCGCAAACACCAGGCCTTCCGCCCGGTGAGCGATCCGGCGTTTTTCTACAGCTCGGTGCCGACGGAGTTCACCAACACCCGCCTGATCGGCCGCAGCGTTTGGAACACCAGCTGGAAAATCGTCATCCCGGCCTACACCCTGCTCAGCAGTGAACAGGAGGGTCTCACCCGCTTTATCGCCAGCGTCTCCGATATCCAGTTGTTCCTGCGCACCTACTCGAATTCAGGGAACTGATAGCAACCCGGAACACAAGGATGGAAACCACGGATTGCACGGAATACACGGATAAGAATGAGTGATGAATTTTATGCAATTCACCTTCATGATGAGCCAAATATTAGATAGATCACTGTCATCTTATCCGTGAAATCCGTGGTAAAAAAACGGCACAGCAATCCCTTCCACCTTCCATTTCAGCACCTCATCAAAAAGCTCCATCTACTTCTCATCGTCCTCGCAACCGTGCCGCTCGGCTGGCTCGGCTGGGGTCAGTTAGATGCGGCGCCCGTGCCGCACGTTGCCGCCGCTTCCAACACGGGACCCGCAGTCGATGCCCCGACGAGTATCGAGAGCGAACCGGTGCAGATATTCCAACGCGCGTTTTGGGCCCGCCCGACCCCTGCTGACAAGATCCTGCATGCGCAACGCCGCGAGTGGAAAGATAGCGATGGCGTGCAGAAATGGCAGTGGTTCCTGGTGGTCGAGCCATCGGCCGCCCTGCTCAAGCGCCTGCGCGATGACAATGCCTTCGGCCTGATGCCCGCCGCTGCGGCGAGCCCGCCGGCCGACGCTCCCGCGTGGTTTGTCTTCACCACGGACAAGGTGAGCGCGCTGAAATCCCCACAATCCAATCTCCAACTGATTTTTTCCAACGACAAGCACACGCTCTACGCGACGGACTCCGGACGTGGCTTCCGGGCCGGCGCGCCCGAACCTGGCAAGCCAGCAGCGCCCGCTCCCCAAGCACCCGCGCCCGGGCGTCTGCCTTCGGCGCATCCCCCCATCCCTGAGCCTCCCTCTGCTGGGACCACAGGCGTCCCGCCTGTGATGGAAGACAGCCCGTCCCGCCTGTCTGCGCGTGAGACGACAGGCTGGAAGCCCGTCGTCCATGACAGGCGGGACGCATCTCCTCCGGCTCTCCCCGCTCTCCCAACTCTTTTCCTATGATCTCTCCCAACCCGCTCACAACCTCCCGCCTGCTTGTGTTTTGGACAGCCTGCCTGGCGCTAACTCTATCAGCAATCGCAAGCGTGCCGCAGGTGCTCAACCACCAGGGCCGCATCGCCGTCAATGGGGTGAACTTTGAGGGCGATGGCCAGTTCAAGTTTGCGCTGGTCAATGCCGATGGCACGGAAAGTTACTGGAGTAATGACGCGACGAGTCACGCCGGATCAGAGCCGACCGATGCCGTGACCCTGGCGGTGAGCAAAGGACTGTATGCGGTGTTGCTGGGGGATCCGGCCTTGGCGAATATGACGGCGGTGACCAACAGCGTTTTTGACGACCCGGATGTGCGCCTGCGGGTGTGGTTCGACGATGGCAGCAATGGCTTCCAGTTGATGACTCCCGATCAACGGTTGGCGGCGGCACCGTACGCGCTGGTGGCAGACAAGGCGGCCACTGCCACCAGTTTCGATGGGGCGTTGGCAGGCGATGTGACCGGCCCGCAAGGAGCCACGGAAATCGCCGCCGCGACGGTCACCGGCAAGCCGCTGACGGGCTTTGTTGCGGAAGCCGGCACGCTAGCCGCGACGGACACGCTGCTTGCGGCGTTTGGCAAACTCGATGGCAACCAAAGGCGCATGGCCCCGCTGGCCTCACCGACGTTCACTGGCACGGTCAGCGGCATCACTGCGGCGATGGTTGGATTGGGCAACGCCAGCAACACCAGCGATGCGGACAAACCGGTGTCCTCCGCCCAACAGACGGCGCTGGATTTGAAAGCGCCACTCGCCAGCCCCACCTTCACCGGCACCGTCGGCGGCATCACTGCCGAGATGGTCGGATTGGGGAACGCGAGCAATACCAGCGATGCGAACAAACCGCTGTCTAACGCCCAGCAGACGGCGCTGGATTTTAAAGCGCCGCTCGCATCCCCCAGCTTTACCGGCACGGTCAGCGGCATCACTGCCGAGATGGTCGGATTGGGGAACGCGAGCAATACCAGCGATGCGAACAAACCGCTGTCTAACGCCCAGCAGACGGCGCTGGATTTTAAAGCGCCGCTCGCATCCCCCAGCTTCACCGGCACGGTCAGCGGGATCACCGCTTCCATGGTGGGACTCGGCAATGTGACCAATACGAGCGATGCGAATAAACCCGTTTCCACTGCGCAGCAAACCGCCCTCAATTTGAAAGCCCCACTCGCGTCGCCCAGCTTCACCGGCACGGTCAGCGGATCCTTCAGCGGTCCATTGGCGGGCAACGCCAGCACCGCCACCAGCGCGACGAATTTCTCAGGCGAGCTCGCAGGCGAGGTGACGGGAACCCAGAGTGCCACAGCGATTGCCGCGACGACGGTCACCGGCAAGGCACTGACGGGATTTGTCTCCGCCGCAGGCGCGGTGACGGCTGCGGACAGCATTCTGGGTGCGATCAATAAACTCGATGGCAACGTCTCGCTAAAAGCCCCGCTTGCCTCGCCCACGTTCACCGGCACGGTTTCCGGCATCACCGCTTCGATGGTGGGGCTGGGCAATGTGAACAACACCCGTGATGCAGATCGCCCGCTTTCCACCGCGCAGCAAACCGCAATGGATTTAAAATCCAACCTCGATTCGCCCACCTTCACCGGCAGCGTCGGCGGCATCACTGCGACGATGGTGGAGCTGGGCAATGTGAGCAACACCAGCGACTCGGACAAGCCGGTTTCCACGGCGCAGCATGCCGCACTGGATTTGAAAGCGAACCTGGCCAGCCCTTCGTTCAGCGGAACGGTTGCCTTGCCAGCGGGCAGCAGTTCGGCGGCACCGCTGCGGCTCACCAGCGGCACCAATCTGACATCGGCAGTGCTGGGCGCGGTCGAGTTCGACGGCACCAACCTCTATCTAACAACCAACGCGGCCAGCCCGACGCGCAAAACCGTAACACTCTCCGATACAGGCAGCAGTTCGCAAATTGCGCTATCGAACGTGGTGGCGGCACCGCTCAAGCCGGTCGTTGCATGGGGCTACAATCACGATGGCCAAACCACGCTACCCACTCTGGCCAACGTCGCCGCGGTGGCTGCGGGTGGCGCGCACAGTTTGGCACTGCTCGACGCCGGGACGGTGCTCGCCTGGGGGCTCAACACCAGTGGCCAGACGACGGTTCCCTGGACGGCGAGCGGGGTGACGGAGATTGCGGCGGGCGCTTCACATAACCTCGTTCGCAAGAGCGATGGCACGCTGCTGGCGTGGGGGGATAATTCCTACGGCCAAACCACCATTCCAAGCGGGATCACCACCGCCACCAAGGTGGCCGCAGGGGAAAAGCACAGCCTGGCCTTGCTTGCCGACGGCAGCGTGCGGGCCTGGGGAGATAACACGTTTGGGCAAACGGCTATTCCGAGCGCGCTGACGGGAATGAGGGTCACGGCGATTGCCGCAGGCTACGATCACTGCCTGGCCTTGACCGCCAGCGGCACCGTGGTGGCCTGGGGGCGCGACGACGCCGGGCAGACCGACGTGCCGGAGGGCTTGTCCGGGGTGGTGGCGATCGCTGCGGGTGCCTATCACAGCCTGGCCTTGAAGAGCGACGGCAGCGTGGTGGCCTGGGGCTGGGACAGTGGCTTACAGGTGTCCTCGCTGCCCGCCAACCTTAGCGGAGTGACTAAAATTGCCGGCGGCTATTCCTTCAGCATGGCCTTGAAGGCCGACGGCACGTTGGTCGTGTGGGGCGACAATAGCTACAGCCAAAGGACCTTTCCAGCCGATGCCACTCAGGTTACGGCTATTGCGGCGGGAGCATTTCACGCGCTGGCACTGCGCGCCGGTTCCATACCCGCTCAGGTCGCCCGCCTCGATCAGGACAATGTGTTTACTGGCAAGGTCGGCATCAAGCGCACTCCGGTCGTCAACGCGCTGGAAGTGGAAGGGACGGCCAGCAAGACGACGGCCTCGTCATGGCTGGCCAATTCGGATAGGCGGATCAAGACGGAGATTGAGACGATCAGCGGGGCCTTGGAGACCCTCGACCAGGTGCGCTTGGTGGATTTCCGTTACACCGATGTGTATCGCGCCGCCCATCCGAGCATCGAGGATATCCGCTACCCCAACGTCATCGCCCAGGAGTTCGCCGGGGTTTTTCCTGACAACGTAAAGAGCAGCGGTGAGCTGATGCCCGATGGCTCTCCCATCTTGCAAGTGGATACCTATCCGCTAACAATTTACACCGCCGCCGCGGTGCAGGAATTGCATCGCCAGAATCAAGCGTTGAAAAAGCAAGTCGATGAGCAGGAGCGCCGCCTGCGTAAACTCGAGGCCCTGCTCGCCAAATAACCGGATGAATTGGCACCGCGTGATATTGCTAGGTTGCACTGCCTTGACGCCCTTGGCGGCGCGGGCGGCGACGAGTGCAAACTACTCGCTGGAGCCCGCCGTGCTGGATAACGGCGGCCTGGGCACCAGCAGCACCAATTACCGGGCCAACGCGTCGGCCGCGGCGGGCGGGGCGATGAGTTCATCGCAATACAGTGATCGCACGGGTTTTGCCGGGCAATTGGGCGATGCGGTAGCGACGTCCCTCGTGATCACCGCGCCGCTGTTCGAGGTCGAGGAAGGCGGCACTTGCCAGCTCGGCGCCTCCCTCGTGTACGATGACCAGAGCACCTCGGAGCTGCCTCCGGCGAGCATCACCTGGAGTGTGCTGGACGGGCCGATTTCCGCCATCAGCAGCGCCGGTCTGGTCACCGGCGGTCCGGTCTATCAGAACACCGCGGCGCGGGTCAGCGCGGTTTTCCAGGGGTTTTCCACCACGCAGGAAGTGACCGTGACCAACACCGCCGCCGGCGGCGACAACTTCGGTAGCTATGCCAACGATGGACTGCCCGATGTGTGGCAGGTGCAGTATTTCGGGGAGCCGCCCAACGCCAAGGCCGCCCCGCTTGCCGACCCCGATGGGGATGGCTATAACAATTTGCAGGCATTCGCCTTTGGGATGAATCCGATGCAGGGGAAGCCCTCGCCGGTGACGTGGATTGGCACCATGCAGGTCAATCCCGGGGTGCCGGTCCAGCTCGTTACTAACAAGAATAGTGTGTTCACGTTCCGGGCCGTCTATGCCCGGCGCAAGGATTATGAGTCCGTCCATCTGGTTTATACAGTCGAGTTCAGCGGGGATTTACTCACTTGGAAGGCATCAACCGCCACCCCTACGGTGCTGGCCGACGATTGGCGGATGCAAGTGGTATCCGTTCCCTATCCATTTTCCGTCGCTGGCAAAAAGGCCCGCTACTTCCGTGTGAAAGTGGAAACCCAATAATTACCTTTCAATCATGAAAACCTCCTCTGCTTGCGCTTGCCGATGGCCGCTATTGCTCTGCGCGCTGCGCTTGGCGTGGCCGCAATCCGCGCGGGCAGACGTGGTGTATAGCGGGATGCAGGACATCGCGATCCCGGCAAGTTTCGACGGCGTATATCTCAACGTCGTCACCCAGCAGCACAGCTTGGCGGAATTCGCCGGCTGGGATTTGAACCCATTTTTCGGTGGTCTAGGCATCGCCAACTCACCCGGTTTGCAGCCGGTGCGCTTGGGCACGGGCAATGAGGATTCGATCGTGCCGTTGAGCTTCGGCAGTTCCATCAATGGCAGCCTGACTTTTTCGACGGATTACGGTTGCTCTGGTGCCGAGGACGACTCGGGCCACCTGGGGCCGGGAGCCTCTCAGTTCACCGATGGTCAAGCAGCCTATTTCGGCTTTCAGCTGATACGCAACAACACCGTCAACTACGGTTGGATGCAGGTTACGCTGACCCGCGACGGCAGCACTGGAATGATCCAGGACTGGGCCTATGACACCTCAGGCAGCGCGATTCTAACTGGAGCGACTGGCAATGTGGGGGCCGCGCCGCGCATCGTTCAAGCGGGCACGCCGCAAGTGGCCACCGCCCTGACTGCCGGAACTGCGGTTTTGGTGAGTAAGGATGCTAAGTTCACCTTCCAGGAAACCACCAACCAGGGAAATTTTTCCGGCATCATCAGCGGCGGCGGCAACATCGACGTCGCCGGTGCCGGCGGCATCCGCTTGAGTGGCATCAATACCTTTACCGGAACGGCCGCGGTGCTTTCCGGCAGCAGTCTCACCGTCACTACCAATGGAAACCTCGGTGCGGCGGCCATCCAGCTGGATCCAGCGGCGGCACTCGTCTTTGATTCGCTCGCTGCCAACAACGGGGTTGCCAATACCTACTCCAACCCGATCGCCGTCACCGCACAGACGGGAACCTTGCGCAATAGCGGCGACGGGACGGTCGTCCTCGCCGGCACGCTCACCAAAGACGGCTCGGTGCTGGCGTTTGCCGGCGGCACTTTCGAGGTGAGCGGGACCATCCTGGGCACTTCGGCCAACTCCGATTTGCTAGTGGACGGGGCCACCGTCTCGTTGTCGACCGCCAACTCATACAACGGGCCCACCTTCATTCGCAATGGCGGCACCCTGCTGGTCAACAACACCAGTGGCTCGGGCACCGGCAGCGGCACGGTCAGCGTGGATGCCGGGGCCACCCTGGGCGGCTCCGGCACCATCGGAGGCTCGGTGAATGTGTCCGGCACGCTTGCGCCGGGGGATGCCGCCATCGGGAAACTCGCGGTGGATGGAAATTTGAATTTCGCCAGCGGTTCGACGTTTGCTTATGAAATGAACTCGGCTGCGGGTACCGGCGACTTGCAGGTGGTGCTAGGGGGCGGCGGCGGCGCTTATGCCGTTGCCATCGCGACCAATGTGGATTTCACTTTGAACGATGTGCAGATCGGCTCGTTTTTGCCCAACACCACGCTGTCATTGATTCAGTATGAAGGACTGTGGAACGGCGGAATGCTCACCTACATGAGCAATGTGTTGGCTAACGGCGAGGTGTTCGCGGACAGCTACGGGAACCATTGGACGATTCGCTACAATGCCACCAGCGGCGGCGGTAACTTCGTCACCTCGCTGGCGGACAGTCATTTCATTTCGCTGAGCCTCACCGCCGTCTCGGAGCTTACCGCCGTCCCGGAGCTCGGCGGTTTGCTGGGCATCGCTTGCCTGATTGGCTCCGGGGTGTTTTTGCGCAGCAGGACGCGCAGGCCCGGTGGTCATGCATAGGGGATGGAAAAACGGCCGCTCACCCCCCATCAAGCGTGCCATTGCTCGTTGTTGAGGCGTTGGCTGCTGCTGCATGGTCATTTGCCGCGCCTTGGCACCGCTCATCCGGGCGGACAAGTGGGTTGGCCGAGGCCGTCCGGCCCTGCCGGCCCGGGGCCCGCATCACGCCAGGCCCGTCCGCCTGCGCAGCCACCACTCGGCGCACAGACATGCTAACAAGATTGCCGCGGCCAGCGGATGGTTCCAGATATCGGTGACGACCTCGCGCTCGGTTAGATGATGTGGCTTGGGCAGCAGTTTGAGCCACTTGTCGCCCTCGCCGCGGGCGAAATAAGCGCCGCCGCTTTGTTTGGCGATGGCGTGCAGGAATTCGGTATCGGGTGCCTCGCTGCGGCGTTCCTCGGGCGATGCGGCCACGGCGATGCGGGTGTTGGCGCGGGCCTCGCCGCCGTCCCACGCGGCATGCGTTTCGATTTCATAGACGCCGGTGAGCGGGGTTTCCATCTCGCCGCGGAAGCCATTGACGCGGCGGCCCTCCGGGTTTTGCCAGACGGCGGCTTGCAGCACGACGGGCTTGGCCGATCCGGCGGGGTCCTTGACGGTCGCTTCCAACGTCTTGAACGGGGCCTCGCCTTTGCCGATCCACTCGGCTTGCACCGCGGCTTTGTCGCCTTGCCGATAGAACGGCCGCTCGGAGGTCAGTTCGATGCGCCCGCCGCTCTGCAAGCCTTCCTGGTCGGGTGCCAGCCAGTCTAGCAATTGCCCCCAAAACGTGTCATAGGCGGACAGCTTGCCGGTCCAACCGGGGGCAGCCACCCGCCAGCGCCACAGCGTGTCGCTGAGCACCACGGCGACGCGGCCGGCGCCTTGTTGTTTGACGACCACCAGCGGCCGGGCCTGGCCGTCGGCGATGGCTTCCATCAGGACTTGGGCGTTGCTGGCCACGCCGGTGGCTGAATTGGCACCTTGCAGGGCCGGAAATTCCTTGACCGCCTCAAACAGCGGACCAAACACCGGATGGCGCAGCCCCGCATCGGTTAGGCGCACGCCGAAACGTCCGTCGCGATGCGGCGCGGGCGTCGGCACCGGCAGTATCCGGCCGATCGACGCCGCGGCCAGCGGCGAGCCTAGCAAGTTCGGCCCGCCCAGCACGGCGAGTCCGCCGCCCTTGCCTGCATAATCGGCGATGGCCTGCCACTGCGCCGGATTGAGCGCGTCCGGACTCACGTCGGCTAAAATCACCGCGGCGCGCGTGGCCAGCGCGGCTGGGCTCAGGTCGAGGGTGTCCTTGGTCGCGGTGCCGCCGTCGCCGAGGCTCGCCCAGCGGCCGTCCTGCCAGCGGGCGAAGCTATCGAGGCGGACGTTGCGATCGGTTGTTAGAGCGCGCCGCAAGAACTTGCCCTCGAAGCCCAGCGTGTTAGACAGGAGCAACACGCTGCGGCCCTCCTGTCTAACGGCCACAACGAACGGTTGGGATTTGGCCGCCGCGTCCGCCGCGGGGTCGGCGACGCGCACTTCATAGGCATAACTTCCCGGGCGCTCGGGTTGGAGCGGCAGCATGACCTCGGCCACCTCGCCGCGGTGATTGAAGCGGACGCGTTTTTCCGCCAGCTTGCGGCCCTCGCTCCAGACCTCCACCGGGATGTCCTTGCCGTCCACGCCCCAGCCTTGGAGCACGACGCGCACGCTGGTTTCCGCGCCGGCGACCGGGCGGCGCGGCGGTTCGACCTGCCAGACGGCGACGCGAGCGGTGGCGGCGGGACCGGGCGGTTCCACTTCCATGACCCAGCACGGCACGGCGAGGCTCACAGGCCCGCCGCCGCCGGTATCCAAGCCATCGGAGACCAAGACCAGGCCGGCCGCGTCCTCGTGGCCGTAGCGGCGCGCCCATTCTTCCAGCGCGCGGTTGATGCCCGACTCGGTGCCGTTGAAAGCCACTTCCCCCGGCACGGTTTCGGCCAGGTCGCGGGTGATTGAAAAGTACCGCAGGTCGCAGGTTTCGCCGGCCTTGCGAAAGGCGGCGGAGTCCAGCCACTCGCGGGCCAACTGGCTGCGCGGTGCCGCGGCCGGGCCGTCGTTCATGCTTTGCGAGGCATCGACGAGCACGCCGACGAGCGGGCGCTCGGCCACCGTCTCGCGGCGGCGGAATTGCGGTTGCAGCACGATCCATGCTAACAAAACCGCCGCGCCGGCCCGCAAGCCGGCCAGCCACCACGCGCGCCGCCGGTCCGGATCGTGGCGCAAGCCGCGGCAGTTCCAAGCGGTGAAACCTAACACGCCCGCCGCGAGCGCCCAGAACATCCAGTTAGGGGTCATGTGGCGGGCCTCCCTCCGCTCGGGCGTGCCCTGAAGCGCGGCCCATCGGCCACCACTGCGGCACCGCCTGCCGCGGCCGAGCGCCGCTTGGCCGCCGCCGCGCTGATCCATCCTTCTGCCAGAAACACCAGCGCCGCCGCTCCTAACAGCCACGGCCACAGCGGCACCTCGCGGCGGCTTTCCTCGCGCCACTCACGGACGCCCTGGGCGCCGGCCACCACCCGGCCCGGCAGCATCGCCTGGAGCTTGGCCTGCTCTAACGGACGCAAATCGGATTCCGCGCGGCGGACGTTCACGGCGCAGCGCCACACGGTTTTGCCGGTTTTGGAAACCGCGTCGTAGACGCCGCTGTGGAGCGCCCGCGGCGATTGGCCGGCGTCATTGGGGGCCGGCCAGGTGGCGGCCTCCGGGAACTTGGCCAGGTCGGGCCATGCCTCGCCGACCCAACACGCGGTGGTGGTTTGGATGGCGAGTTCGCTGGCGCGGGCGAGTTGTTGGATGAGTGGCACGAATGCCGGGGACAGTGGCAGGTCGCCCCACGAGCGGTCGGCGCTGGCATTGAGCCACAGCACGCGGCCCTTGCCATGCGGCAGTTCCACCAGCAGGGGCAATTCGCCCGCCAGCGTGGCCAACACCTTGGCGGTGGCGGCCGGCACGCAGCGCCTGACGGTTTTCTGGGGTAGCGGCGGAAACGGTGTCTGCTCGCCCCACAACCCGTCGAACAACGGATGAGCGGGCACCAGCAGGCGGGTGGCAATCCGGCCCGCGGGCAGCGCAACTTCCTCGCCCGCGGCCACCGGCCAACTTTTCGGCAGCGGGTCGGGCGGCGCGTCGGCAGTGACCACCACCGTGCCGCCTCCCTCCGCAAACGCCAGCGCTTTCGCCCACGCCGCCTCGCCAGTCACCGCCCCGCCGGTGAACCACAGCGCATCGATGCCAGCGCTCGCTTGGGCGCCCCAGGCATCGGCTTCGATGACCTGCGCCTTGCCGGCCCCGCCCGCTGCCAGTGCTTTTGCCAGGAAAAACGAGCCGCGCATGCCGCCGCCCATGCCGCCATTGCGATCGACGATCAAGGCATGGAACGTGCGGCGCACGGGCAGGGCGAAGCACCAGCGGTCGTCGCAGGCGAGCGCGTCGCCGGCCAGCGCCACCTCGCCGGCCAGCACCGGTGCGTCGAGTGTGGGCACGGGCAAGGCCAGGGGCACGTCCAGCGAGCCGCCGGCGGCCAGTGCCACGGGTTTGCGCAACAGCGTTTGGCCGCCGAGCCGGCATTCCAACAGGTCGGTGGCCGCCACATCGCCGTGATTGACCAGCTTGGCCACGCCGGTGAGCATGGCACCCTCGCGCAGGGCGTGGGCATCCCACTCGACGCCCGCGACGCAGATGTTAGACGCGCGGAGGCTATCGGGTGCCAGCACGACCAGGCTGGTGCCGCTGCGTTGCCAGGAGCGGTGGAAAAATCCCCCGGCGGGCCAGTCCCAGGCCGCAGGTTGGTTGTCGGTGATGACGAGTAATTCCTTGCGGCCGACGCCGCTGGTGGCCGCCCATTCGCGAGCGGCGGTGAACACCGGGGCCAGACTCGATGAACCTTCAGAGGGGGTGATGGCGTCGATGGCCCGCAATAATTGCCCGCGATCGGTGATGGCAACGGGCACCACCGGCTCCAGCTTGTCGGTTAGAACCCACAGTGCCACCGCGTCCGCCCGGTCGAGGTCGGCGATCCAGCTGCGGGCCAGGTGTTTGGCGGTGTCGAGGCGGCTGCCGCCGGGCCCGTGCCAGTCCATGCTGGCCGTGGCGTCGATGACCACCACGGATTCCACGGCGCGGCCCGCGCCAAACCAATTGCTGCTGGAGCGCAGCACCGGCCGTGCAAACGCGGTTGCCAGCAAGGCCAGCAGCAACAGGCGCAGCAGCAGCAGGCCGAGGTCTTCCACGCGCACCTGGCGTTTCATGCGGGCGGCCGCCATTTTCAAATACCGCAGCGAGGGGAATTCCACCGGCACCTGGCGCCGCTTGCGCCGCAGGTGCAGCCACAACGGCACCGCCAGCGCGGCGGCGCAGGCAAGCAGAAATGGCGAGAGAAAGGCCATGGGTGGAAAATGCTGAAAACTGAAAGTTGAAAGCTGAAAGCGGAGGAAAATGGGAGGCCTAACGCGGAGGCGCGGAGGGGAGTGAGATCAGGCGCAGCGCCAGGCGGCAGATGTCGGCGGCTGCCTGCGGCCGGCCTAGCCGTTTGGCATTTGCCTTCAAGGACGCCAGCCGTGCCGGATCATCGAGCAGAAGGCCTAACTTATGGGTCAGCGTGGCCAGGTTGTTGATTTTGATAGCCGCGGCGTTTTCCAGCAGAAAATCACTGTTGCGGCTCTCCTGGCCGGGGATCGGGTTGACCACCGCCATCGCGGCACCGCGGGCCAGCACCTCCGAGGTGGTCAGGCCGCCGGGTTTGGACACCACCACGTCGGCCACCGCCATCAATTGATCGATCTGCTCGGTGTAGCCGAAGATTTTCGCGCGGTGGCGGCTGGGCACCGTGATATTTTCGAGTTGCGCCCTGACCTCTGTGTTTTTGCCGGCGACCACGGCCACCTCGACCGGCTGTTCGAGGGCCAGCAGGTTTTGATAGATCCGGGCGATCGGGCCGACCCCGAGTCCGCCGGAGAGTTGCAGCAGGATCGGCCGGTCGCCGGTCAATCCCTGGGTCTGGAGGCAGGTGGCACGGTCGACTTCATGGGTGAACACCGGGTGGATGGGAATGCCCGTGACGCTGATATCACCTTCCGGAATGCCCCAGTGCTGCAGGGTGGCCGCGCCTTCGTCGGTGGCAGTGGTGTATTGCTCGCAGGGTTGGTTCACCCACAAGCGATGGGTTTCGAAATCGGTGGTCACGGTGACCTGCGGCACGCGCAGGTGGTTGCGCCGTTTGAGTGAGGCGATGAGTTCGGCCGGCAGGAAGTGGGTGTTGATGATCACATCCCACGGCTCGTCCGCCAGCAGGGTTTCGAAGCGCCGCAGGTTGATGCGCTCGACGAGCAGGCGCAGCCGGTCGCGGGTCGACTTCGGCCCGCGCTGTTTGTCG
Source organism: Akkermansiaceae bacterium (assembly GCA_903908495.1). Classification (GTDB taxonomy): domain Bacteria; phylum Verrucomicrobiota; class Verrucomicrobiia; order Verrucomicrobiales; family Akkermansiaceae; genus Luteolibacter. Next base: position 36,226 of record CAIVSK010000033.1, on the reverse strand, counting down.
AGCATGTCATAAAAATACCCCAGCACGTGCGGTGCCTTGTTGACCAGATCCAGATAGGCCTTGCCATACAAACCGCGGAACGCCGCGTTAGTCAGTTCCAACACGTCGATGTTGCGCACGGTGGCATCCGGTAAAAGCTGGCGCATGGTCAATTCCACGGCTTGAGCCGCCCGCAGATGCCCGGCGCCGACCGCCGCGGAGAGAATGAGAATGCGCTGTGCCATGCCACAGCTGGCCATACGCCCGCCACGAGGTCAAGACTTCAGATCCTACTTGGCCGGGCGGAGGCTGTTGTGCTGCATGAGGTGGCCGATCTGGCCGGGCAACAGCGGCCCTTCAAACACGTACACTTCATCCAGATCCCCCTCGAAAGAGAACGGTTCGCGGCCGGGTGCCGGGCCGAGATGGCGGCCTAACATAAGCGGCCGGGCCGCCGCCGAGGTGGTATCGGTATCGATGCGCCGCTGGCGCCGGCCGGTGAGGGATTCAAGGCGGCCATCGACATATATTCTAACATGAGTGGCGACGTTGGCCCTGGGTCCGCCCAGATAGACGACGGCGAGGTGGTGCCAGCGGCCGTCGCGCAGGTCGGTGGCACCAATCGCATAGCCGTCGCCGAATTCGACGCGCGCTGCGCCGACGGTGCCTTGGCCTGGGGCCTGGTTCCAGGCGAGCTGCCATTTGCCGGCTGCGCGCTTGACGCCCCAGGCGATGATGCCGTTAGGGGCGGGGCGGGTGCCGGCAGGGTTGGGTTGGAGGCGCAGCCAGCACGCGACGGTGCGTGGTTGGGAGCCGCCAACGCCCGGGTAGTCGGAGCGGGCATAGGTGCCGAGCCCATCGAAGTGGAGGGCGTTGCCGAAGGGTCCGGCGAGGGTTTCGGGCAAGCCGGGATCCTTGTTATGCAGGAGTTGGAGCCAGTGACCGCTGGTGGGATCGGTGGTGGTGTCGCCGTCCCACGAATCGAACGACCAATGGACCGAAGGCGGGATTTTCGCGCTGCGCTGCTTGTGGTGGGCCGCGGGATGGTCGGCGCGGAAGCTGATGGGGACCATGCGGCCGGCGGCGAGGCGCACCGCTTCGCGTTGGCGCAGGATTTGCGGTGGGTTGACCACCGAGCGGCTGGTGGCGGAGGCCTCGACTTCGCCCTCGAGCACGTGGAGGTCGGTTTCGCGGTCGTCGCGCACATCGACGGCAAAGTCTGTGCCGAGGTCGCGAATGTAGGATGACGGGGTGTGGATGACAAAGCCGCGGGCGGGTTCGGGTACATGGGCGGAGGCGCGGCCGGCCGCCAGATTGGCCATGTTGTCGGAATCGAGTTGGAGGCGGGCGGGGCCTTCGAGAGTGACCTCGGCACCGGAATCGAAGGTGATTTCGGCCAGTCCGTGATCGAGTTCCAAGATCCCCTCGCCGAGGCGCATGCCTTGGCTGAGGGCCAGCGCGCCGAAGTGGCCGCTGGCCTCATCCAGCGAGGTGATGACCGCATGGGTGATTTCCGCGTCGGCGTCCACGGTCTCCGTCGCGGCGATCACCGGCGTGGTCGGTCCCGGCCCGAGGTGCCAGGCGAGGGTGGCGGCGAGGATGATGGTGGCGGCGATGGCGGAGGCGGCGAGCCAGCGGTGGCGGCGGGCGGGGGTGGGCGCGGGGGATTCCTCGAGAGGGGCGAATTCGCGCGCCAACATCGCTTCAAACGCCATTGCGCGGATGTAATTGCGCCGCGCCTCCGGATCGCTGCGCAGTGTGTCGTTGAGCTGCGCGAGCAATTGCGGCGAGGTGTCGCCGCTGAGCAACGCATCGAGCGCATCATCGAAGGTGCCGCGGCCGGGGAATGGGGGAGGGGGCTGGCTCATCGCGGGGTTAAGTGCGGGTGGCGTCGGCGAGCTGGCGCTCGATGCAAGCGCGGAGCGTGCGCCGGATGCGCAGCAGGACTTGTTTGAGGGCGTCGCGGGTGCGGCCGAGGCGACCGGAAATTTCGGCGATGCTTTCGCCGCGTTGGTAGTGGGCGAGGAGGATGGAGGCGTCCCCGGCTGGAAGTTTTTGGAGGCAGGAGCGCAGGGCGAGGTGGCGCTCTTCGAAATCGCCGAGTTGTTCCTCGGCTTCGAGGGCGACGAGGTCGAGCACCTCCGGCTCCAAGGCCACCAAGCCGGCGCGTTGGACGCGTTTGAGATGGGCCATGGTTTGCCAGTAGGCGACGCGGAACGACCATGCCTTGAAACTGGTGCCGGGCTCGAAATCCTCGACCTTGCGGCAGAGCACCAGATTGGTTTCCTGCAGGATGTCCTGCGCTGCGACGCGATCCGGGTGGATCGTGAGGATGTAGGCGTAGATCGCCGCCTGATGGCGGGTGATCAGGACGACAAAATCAGTTTCGGTGAGCGACTTGCGGGACATGGCGGGGCGACTCCGATGCGGGATGCGAGCGAGAAATGACGCCACTGGAGTGCCTGTACAATAGCGTGGCGAGGCTGGGTGGTGAGGAAAAAGCAGAAAAGCTGAAATCCAAGCGCGCGGGGCGCTTGGTTTCAGCTTTTCAGGGAATAATTTTTCAGCGTTCAGCTGTCAGTTCACTGGCCTGGAGGGCCACCGCCGCGGCGGCCACCACCACCACCACCACCGCCCCACAAGGACTTGCCTTCGGAGACGCGGGTTTTTTGGTCGGCGGAGAAGGCGTCCGAGCTTTGGACATAGGCGGCTGCGGCCGTTGGATCTTCCTGCATCCAGCGCATGGTGGCCATGCCGACGGTGCGGTTGCGGCTGTTATCGTCGGTGATGGTGGTTGCGAGGGCCACCAAGTCGGCCGGGGCGCTCTTGGAATTGCCCATGATGTAGGACGAGACGGCGCTGTCGCGCACTTCGCCGGGTTGTTGGGCATTGACAAACGAGAGAGCGGCGGTCGGGTCCTGGGTCACCCAGTTGGGCATGAGTTCGCGCATGGCGCTGCTGCTGGCAGCCGGGTCGTTTTGTTTGAGGAGCCAAGCGGCGGCAGCTGCGGGATCCTGGCGCGACCAATTTTGGGCCAGGGTGGTGACGGCGGAATTGCGGTCGTCGCCAGCGGGCAGGGCGGCGATTTTTTCGGCTGCGAGTTGCGGATTATCCTTGGACAGGCCGGAAATCGCGGAGGCCATTGCGGCCGATTGTTGGTCGGTGGGCAGCGAGCGCACCCAGGCTTCCGCGTCGGTGAAATTCTGGCTGCCCCACTTGCGGGCGATGTCTTCATACGCCTTGCCCTGGCTGGCGGCATCCATGCTGGCCACCATGCCTGCGGCCTTTTTGGGATCGGTGCTGGCGACCTCGCCGATGACCGAGGACATGGCCGAGCCTTTTTCGCCGCCGCTCAAGGTGCCGGCCCAGGCAAACGCCGCGCTGGGGTCTTGGCGTGCCCACTCGGAAGCGATGGTGGAGGCACCGCCGCCGCCGCCCGGGCCGCGGCCGCCGCCCATCATGCCCATCATGGCGAATTGGCGGCTGTTATCCGAATAGTACTTGGCCGCGCCCTCGGGGTCCTTGCTGGCCCAGGCCTGCAACACGGTTGGGCGCATGAAATTGCCGGTCATGCCCATTTTCTGGGTGTAGGCCATGGCCGCGACCGGATCGGTTTCGGCCCATTTTCCAAACAGCAGGAACGAGGCCATGATCCGCTCTGCCATCGGCAGGTCTTCGAGCTTGGCGGCTTCTGCCTCGAGTTGCGCCGGGGTCATGCCGGAATACAGGTTGATGAGGGCCTGGATCCGATCGGTTTGACCGGGGGAGTGCATGATGTCAGCGAGGCTGTGGGCGCGGCTTCCGCGCTTGCCATCGGCGCTCGGGCTGGCCGCCGGACGGCTGGTCGAGTGGGTCCGTTGCGCAGGGCCCTCGTCCGTGGCGGTGGCTGCGGTGGGTGAAGTGGTTTTGCCGGCGATGTAGCCACCGGCGGTGCCTAGCACGAGAGCGGCTGCGGGGAATATCCAGGGATTTTTCATGGTGAATTTGGTTGATAGATGTGTCCGTCGGGCGATTCAACCGACGTGCTGCGGGAAAGTTGTCCTATTTTTTTGGAACTGCGTGAATATCCAATTCGATTTCGGGGCGTTTGCGTTCGCCGAGGCGTTCGATCTGGGCGAAGAACGCGCCGAGGATGCGGGCGTCAGACAATTGGCCGGTGAACCAGGCTTCCAAGTCCAGTTCGCCGGCTGGCAGGTCCATGTTGAGGGTGACGGAGGTGGCGCCCTTGAGCAAGTCCATTTGGAGTTCGCGTTTGCCGCTGCGGAGGTGGACCTTGCCGGCCTTGAGTTGGCCGAGTTTTGTGCGATCGGGCTCGGAGGCGTCAGGTGGGAGGGTGGCGAGGGTGATGCGGTAATGGCCAGGGGAGGCGGCGCGGAGTTTCCAAAGGCCGGCGGTTTCGGCGGAGGCGGTGCCATCGCTGAGGGCCTGCAGTTTGCGGCGGATCGCGGTTTGGCTGGCGACGCTGGTGGCGGAGGCGGCGGTGCTCACCTCGCGGCTCGGCCACCAATCTGCGGCGGTGAGGTGGACGAGTGGTTGGCGGGGGTCGCCGATGATGTAGCGGACGGGTTCGCTGACGGTGGCGCGGTTGCTGTTCCACCACGAGCCATAGGCGCCGAGGAGGCGGGTGGCTTCGGCGGAATGCTGTTCGAAGACATTGGTCTGCTGGCCAGGATCGGCCGCCATATCGAACAATTCCAGGCCGCTGAGCAGCCAGCGGGCGTCGCGCACGGCAAACCCCTGCGAGCGGTACCGCTCGGGCGGATCATCGCCGGGCCACTGTGCGACGTGGGTAAAGAGCATTCGCTCGGAGGGAAACGCGGTCTTGTCGAGCAAGGCCGGTGCGAGGTTGAGGCCATCGCCGCTCCAGCCGGGCGGCAGCGGGGCGCCACAGCAGTCGGCGAGGGTTGGCAACACATCGAGGGCGGAGGTGAGCGAGCCGACGACGCGCTTGGCGGGGATGGTGCCGGGCCAGCGGATGCAGGCAGGGATGCGCACGCCGCCTTCGTCGGGGCTGCCCTTGATGCCGCGCATGCCGGCATTCCAAGCGCCGATGGCCGAGCCGTTGTCGCCGAGAAAGACCACGATGGTGTTAGAAGCGAGTTTGAGCCGCTCCAGTTCGGCGAGCAAGTCACCCACCCGTGAGTCGAGGTCCTCGATCATGGCGTAAAACGAGGCGGTGGGTTCCTGCAGCCCGGCTTGCAAGAAGCGATCGGCGGCACCCGCCGGGGCCTCGTATGGCGCGTGCGGCACGTTGAGCGCCAAGTCGAGGAAAAACGCTTTTTGGTCGGCAGCGCGGGCGGCGAGCCAGCGCTTCGCTTCGTCGACGAACACCTGCGTGCAATAGCCCTGGGTCTTTTCCCAGCCGGAGTTGCGGCGGATCCACGGATCGACGTAGCCATTGCCCCAGCGGTCTGCGGTTTGGCCGAGACCGCCGCCGCCGTGGACGAACACATCCTGAAACCCGCGGTCTTCCGGGCGGCAGGGCAAGGCGTCTCCCAACTCCCATTTGCCGATGATCGCCGTGCGGTAGCCAGCCGCCGCCAGCAGCTCCGGCAGCAGTGGCACGTCCGGGCGAATCAAATGGCGCCCGCCCACGCTCGCGCTCACCCCGCAGCGGAATTCGTGCTTGCCGCTCAAAATCTCCGCGCGGGTCGCCGCGCCGGTTGGTGCCGCAATGCAATGCGAAAAATCCGTGCCGGCGGCGCGCAGGCGGTCGAGGTTTGGCGTGTGCAACTGCGGGTTGCCGCTCGAGGATAGATCGCCGTAGCCCTGGTCATCCGTTAGGATCAGCACCACGTTGGGTTGCGCCGCCGTCGCCGCCGGCAGCGATGCCAGCGCGAAAAGTGCCATAGTCAGCAAGCGGATTGGGTGGGCCATCACAGCCATCAAGTCACCGATGGCGGCCGGCGGCAAGTGATTTGTCGAGCTAGCGACGTATCCCGGACGACTTCGCCGAGTCAACATCAGCCGGGTCCTCTAATCGTAAGACATGTGCTAATTGAACAGGATTAGCCGCCTCGGCGGTGAGGGAAGACAGGCGTCGCCTGTCGTTGCTTGGGTTCCCCGCTTTGGCAGGACGTGGTGCCGGGCAGGATGCCGCAGCTTCTCGATCGACTTGCTGCGAGACGCAGCAAGCACGGCCTGCCGCGAGACGCGGCAGCCAGTGCGCGGGCATCCTCCCCATAACTTGACGCTAACCTTGAAGGGGTGCCAGAGGCAGCCGGCGGATTGCACGCTGGCAATGCGCGCCGCGAGCAGGTAGAACCCGCCAGCCCGCCATGAATTCCGCCCCCTCCCGCCAGTCGTTCCGTGTCCTGTTTGTCTGCATGGGAAATATCTGCCGCTCGCCGGCCGCCGAAATCATCTTCCGCAAGCTGGTGGCCGACTCCGGACGCAGTGACAGCATCGAAATCGATTCGGCCGGCACCCTCGGCTACCACCACGGCAACCCGCCCGATGCGCGCATGGCCGCCACCCTCGAACGCAACGGCTACACCGTGGCCGGCCGCGCCCGCCAGATAACGAGCGCCGATCTAACGTATTTCGACCTTGTCGTCACCATGGATGACGACAATTTGGCGAACGTCCGGGCGCTGGATTCGGCGGGCCGCTGGCGCGCCAAGATCCGCCCCTTGGTGGAGTATTGCAGTGAGCACCAAGCGCGCTGCGTGCCCGACCCGTATTATGGCGGACAGCGCGGGTTTGACGATGTCATCGAATTGCTCGAAGACGGCTGTGCGGGCATTTTGCGCGAAATCAGCGCTGGATGAGGAAGATGCGGTTTTCGGTGTAGGTGATGACGGCGTCGAGTTCGCGCATGAAATCCGCGCCGAAGAGGCCGACGTAATCCAGGTTGTCCGGTTCGCCCTTGCGGACCATGTCGGTGGCGAGCACCTTGCGGTTGGTGAGGACGGCCTCGCCCATGGTGAGTTTGGCGATGTTGGTGACCCCGGCGGCCTGTTTGCCGCCGATGCCCCAGACTTCCTGGTTGAGGGGGCCGACTTCGCAGCCGTATTTTTTGGCGGCGGTGATGTGGAGCAGGCTGCTATCGGCACCGGTATCGATCATGTAGGTGACTTTGTTGTCGTTGAGCGAGCCCTCGACAAAGATATGATTGCCGCGGCGTTCGAATTGGAACGACTGGTATTTGCGCAAGGTGAGCACTTCGTTGATGGTGAGGCTCTGGCAATACTGGAGGAAAAACGCGCCGGCCTCGCTCCAGGCTTTGAGATATTCCTCGTCGGCGGGGACGAATGAGTTGATGAAGGCGGTGGTGGATTTGCCGTCCACGAGTTGGATGACCGCCGAGGTAGCGGTTTTGGACAGCACCTTGCCGCGCAGGGTTTTGCCTTCCTTGGTCTTGAACAGGCGGAACGCCAGCGCTTCCTCGCCCTTGCCGGACTTGATCTCGGTTTCATCCGAGCGGTCGGGCCGCAGGAAAATCCGCCGGTCCTGATAGGAAATGACGGCATCCAGCTTGCTCATGAATTCCGCGCCCAGAATGACGTCCTCGCGCGACTTTGTGCCCGGCGGTTTGTCCTTGAGCAGATCAGTGGCCAAAATCTTCCGGTCCTTGAACACCGCTTCCCCGAGTTGGATCGTCGGCACCGGCGTCCAACCGGCCGGCGCCTCACCCGAAACACCGAAGATTTTTTCGTCGAGCGGGCCGACTTCCAGGCCGACCGAGGTGGCAAACGGCGCGTGCAACAGGCTGGTGCCCGCCCCGGTGTCCACCAGGAAACGCGCCGGCTTGCCGTTGAGTTTGCCGTCGATGAAAATCGAGTTGTTTTGCAGGCGGAACTCGAAGGACTCGTAGCCGCGCAGTTCTAACAGCTGGCGGATGGCCAGGCCGCGGCATTTCTGCACGAACATCGCCTTGTCCTTGGACCAGTCTTTCACATACGCCTGATCGTCGTCGCTGAGGCGGCTGAGGGGGATGGTGGCGCGTTTGCCGTCGCGCAGCAGCAGCACCGCGTCGGTGGCGGTCTTGTCGAGCAACACCGCTTGGATCACTTTGCCGTTGCTGCCTTTGAAGTCCCGGTAATCCTTGTCGGGGACGGTCTGGGCGGAAGTGGCGGCTGCAAACAGCCCGGCCAGCGCGAGGACGCGCGAAAATTTCAGGATCATGGGTAACAATTATTTGAATTCGCCGTCGGTGATGAACTTTTTCCAGTCGGTCTCGAAATCCGCCACGCTGTCGAAGCCGAAGATTTTGGCGAGTTCGGCGGCCGGCGGGATTTGGTTGGACGACTCGACGCGGCGGATCATCTTGGCGAACGCGCACAGGCGCTTGGCATCGCTTTCCATGTAATAGACGAACGAATAAATCAGGACAAGTCTTTCGGGATTCAGGTCTGCGCCGGTCCATTTGAGCATGGCTTCCAGCTCGACCTTGACCTTGCCCTTGCGGACGAGTGGGCGGAGGGTTTTGGCCCACGAGGTGCCGTCCTTGAAGCCGGCCTTGGAGGCGATTTCGTCATTACCGGTGCCGGACACATCGAGCAGCTGGGTTTCGGTTTTTTTGGCGAGGCTGATTTCCTTGTAGTAGGCGTGGCCGGTGACGATGGCGAAGAATCCCTCGGCGCCGAAGGAGCTCACGCCGCTCATTTGTTTGCCGAGCAAGGCGCTGGAGATCACATGGGTGGGGAAGGGGCCGAGCGGTTTGGCGAACTTTGAAGCATCGGTGATGTTGAACAGGCTTGCGCTCTGGAACAGGTCATACTCCTTCATGGTGTCGTCTGGCACCCGGATCGAGGTGGAACCGGCCTTGTCCCAAGTGGCTTTGCTGCGTTGCGCGCCTTCCTGGTCGCCTTCCTTGATGAGAAATGCCACGTACCACTCACCGAGCGCCTTGTGCACCTTGCGGTCGTCCACCAACAGGATGAGCATGCGTTTATCGCCCCAGTCCTTGCGGAAATTCATGTGCTGGAACGCCATCCCGTGCCACAAGCGCTCGGCGGTGTCGGCCGTGTCCTGGCCGCGGATCTTGCCGGCGCTGGCCACCAGGAAATGCGTGCTTTGCACCACTTCAAAGGTCAGCAGGCTGCTGGTGTCGCCCAGGCGCATCTTGTTGGGCAGCTTCTTGATGGTGGCGGCATCAATGTGGACGTCCTTTTCGGGCAGTCCCGGCGCGCCGCTGGTGATGACGGAGGCCTCGGCACCGCCGAATTCGACGAGATACTGGCGGTCCGCCAGGCTCAGGTCCTCGACCTTGAATTTTTGTTCCTTGCCATCCTTGGGGATGAGGATGACCTGATCGCCGGTGATCGAGCCGAGTTCCGCTTCCATGGTGCCACCTTTGCGGGACATCCAGGTGCGCACTTCCGCCGCTTGGGCGATCGAAACGGCCAGTCCAAGCACGGCCAACAATCCACGGGTGAGTTTTGAATGCTGCATACGGTCGGCAATTTAGCGAGCCCGGCGGCCATTGCCACCAAAATTTTTCAGGGCTCATAACTCTTGAGGCTGGGCCTCTGGCCACCGGAAGGCCCGCTTCCACCGGTTGAATCGTGTTCCATTACGGTGTTTCTTCCAGATCCAGAGCGATTTTTCCGAGCACCTCATCCGAAATCCTGAATTGGGTGATCCGGCGCAGTTCCGCAATGCTATCCAACGCATTCGCCACCTTGCCATGCTGTTTTGCCCACACGATCATCCCGAGAACCCCGATGATGCGCAGGCCCAGAGTCAGCGCAACCCGCCGGGCGTCGCCATCATCCACGATCACCCACGCGGCTCGCAGTGCGATGGCCAGCGCTAGCGCCTCGACCTCGCCTGCATGCAGGCCTATGAACTCCGCTCGGCTCACAGTCCTCCCGGATCGCACTTCAAGCCATCCCTCGCTGCGTGCCGCACTCAAGGCCGCCAATGCATCGGGATCACCCATTTCTGACAATTCGCGCCAGACCTCATCAGGAACCAGTACCTTGCCCCACCGTTCTTTCAGCCAAGGCAACCAGCCCATCTTCGCCATCGCCGAAAGCGGCGAGGTGTCACTCACCACACAAACCTGCTTTGAGATCATGTTCCCAGTCGTTCAGGGTGTAGTGGATCGGAATTTCCCTCAAGCCCAGTTCGCGTTGAAACTTCAGACGCCCCAGGCCGGCCAGCTCCGCGCCCTGGGCATGGGTGATACTCCGCGCCGCATACATCCCGCAGGCCAGTTCCAGCAGCACCCCGCGCCGCCGCTGTGCTTCATCGCTCGGCAGCTTTTCCGCCACGCCGTCTGGTATTTCCAATGTCATCCGCATGGGCACAGCGTACCGCCACTGCGACCGCCGCGCAACCCGGCATTCGAGTTCCGCGGATTTGGACTCGTCCGGGCTGACTGCCTGCCCCGCTGCCGTCTCACATCTCGATCTGGGTGCCGAGCTCGATGACGCGGTTGGGGGGCAACTTGAAGAATTCCATGGCGCTTTGGGACCCGCGTGAGAGCAGGGCGAAATATTTTGCCTGCCACAGCGGGATATTGCTGCGGGTGGGGATGATGGTTTCGCGGCCGAGGAAGAAACTCACCCGGTCCGCCCGCGCCGCCAACCCGTGGGCCGCGCAGGCCAGCAACACGGCCGGCACATCCGGTTGCTCCATGAAGCCGTAGCGAGCGACCACCCGCCACACGCCCATGCCCAGCTCGGCGACCTCCAGTCGCTCGGCGTCCGGGATGCGCGGGCTGCGCAGCGCCAGGATGGTCAGGATGATGGTCAGGTCATGCAGCACCTGGTTGTGTTTTAAATTGTGCAACATCGCCGGCGGGGTGAATCCGACCGAGGTGGACAGGTACACCGCAGTGCCGCGCACCCGGGTAGCGCCGCCGCGTTGGAGCGATGCGATCAAGTCGTCGATGGGCAAGCTCATTGCGGCGAATTTGCCCGCCAGCACCAAACGACCGCGCTTCCAGGTGAGCATCGTCAGCAACAACAGACCGCCTATCGCCAAGGGCACCCAGCCGCCCTGTTTGATTTTAAGCAAATTGGAAACGACGAAGCTCAGCTCGATGAGCATGAAGGTGCCGCACACGCCCACCACCTGCCACAGCGGCCACTGCCACAGGCGCCGCGCGATCGCGCTCAACACCAGCGTGGTGATCAACATGGTCAGGCACACCGCGATGCCGTAGGCCGCCGCCAGCTTGCTGGACGATTGAAACCCCAATACCAAGCCGATGCTGCCCACCATGATGGCGCGGTTAACCAGCACCACGTAAATTTGGCCGTGCTCGCTTTCCGAGGTGTGGCGGATGGCCATGCGCGGCAGGTAGCCCATCTGCACCGCCTGCATCGCGAGCGAAAATGCGCCGGAAATCAACGCCTGTGACGCGATGACCGCCGCAACCGTGCCCAAAATGACCAGCGGTAGCTTGAACCAATCCGGTGCCAGTTGGTGCAACGGTGAAATCAGGGTCTCGGCAGTCGGATAGGCGAGCACCAGCGCGCCCTGGCCCAGATAGTTGAGCAACAACGCCGGCAACACCACGGCAAACCAGGCCTGCCGGATCGGATTGCGGCCGAAATGGCCCATGTCCGCATACAACGCCTCGCCACCGGTGATGACCAGGCAAACGCCGCCCAAGGTGACCGCCGAGCCCGTCCCGTGACGCAGTAAAAACTGCAGGCCATGCCAAGGGTTGACGGCGGTGAGCACCGCGGGATGTAGCAAAATCCCGCGCATTCCCAACACGCCAATGGCGAGGAACCACACCAGCGTGATCGGCCCGAACAACGCGCCCACCCGCCCGGTGCCCCGCTGCTGAATCGAGAACAACCCTAGCAAAATAACCACCGTGATGGGCACGATCCAGCGCTCCAGCCCGGGCGCGGCCACTTTCAGCCCTTCCACGGCCGACAGCACGGAAATGGCGGGAGTGATGATGCCGTCGCCGAAGAGGAACGAGGTGCCTAACAGCGCCAGCACCACCAGCGCGTAACTGCCGCGGCTCACCACCGTGCCGGGCCGGGCCGCTTGCGGGACGGCCAGCGCCAGCATCGCCATCAAGCCGCCTTCGCCATCATTGTCGGCGCGCATCACCACCGAAATGTATTTGACCGCAATCAGGCTCAGCAGCGCCCAAATGATGAGCGAGAGGATGCCGATGACGTCGCCCGGACTGGGGGCCGCACCCGCTTGGCCGGCGAGGGCTTCGCGCAAGGCGTAGAGCGGGCTGGTGCCGATATCGCCGTACACCACCCCCAGCGCCCCGAGCGCCAGCAGGGCTTTGCGACGCGAGGGGGATGCTGAAGGCTGGCTCATGCCGGTGGGAGAAGCCGCCGGAGCTGCCGAGCGGATAGATATGCAATAGAACCTTTCCGGCCCTCCATGGCAACCGAAACTTTCGGCACCGAAACTTTCGGCCCGCGGCGGCGGCTTCCATTATGGCGGCCATGAGTCACCCCCAATACCGTTGACTTAGGCGCTGCAGAAACGCAACAGGAAGAGGCGGCGGGCCGGATGCCGACGCTCCCCGTGGACCGGTCATCCTGCCCGGCGGCCTCTGATCAAACAACCCAGTGTGCTAAGTCAGCAGGATTGGGCGACCCGCGCTCCATTTTCATCTTGCGGCAGGCGTCCCAACACAACATCTTGCCCTCCCCCCCATGAGCGAGCCTCAAGCCCCCTTTGCCCCTAGCGCCGATTTGGAAATCAAAGACGCGAGAATGATCTTCGGTCCCATCTGGGATGCGCTCGAGGAGCAGTACGGCCGTGATCACCTGCGTTTTCCCAAGGAAATCATTTTGTTGGGCGGTGCCCCGGGCTCCGGCAAGGGCACCAACACCGCCTTTATTTCCAAAACCCGCGGCCTCACCAGTGCTCCCATCGTCATGAGTTCCTTGCTGGACTCGCCCGCCATGAAGGCCGTCAAGGACGCCGGCGGCATGATCGGCGACCGCGAGGTGCTCTCCGCATTGCTGCACGAGCTGCTCAAGCCGGAGCATCGCGACGGGGTCATCCTCGACGGCTTTCCCCGCACCACGGTGCAGGTGGAGTGTCTCAAGATGATTTATGAGAAAATGACCCGGCTCTGGCGCGAGCATTACGGCACGCCGCTGGCCAGTCATTTCCGCCAGCCGGTGGTGCAGATCATCGTGCTGTTCGTCAACGAGGGGGAGAGCATTGCCCGCCAGCTCAAGCGCGGGCGCGAGACCAAGGCGCACAACGAGGAGGTCCGGCGCACCCAGATCGGCGTGCTGTGGGAGAAGCGGCCGACCGACTTTGATGAACGCCTGGCGGGACGCCGATACCGCGTGTTCAAGGAGCAGACGTGGGACGCGTTGTTGTCGCTCAAGGATGTTTTCCATTATCATCTGATCAATGCCCAGGGGCTCATTGCCGAGGTCGAGCAAAACATCCTCAAGGAACTCGAGTACCAAAGTTCGATCGAACTCGACCCTCTCACTTACAACCGTCTGCGCACCCTGCCGGTGGCCAGCGATATCATCATTCACGCCCGCCAGGAACTCGTCAAACGTCTCGATGGCTATGAGTTGAACACCCCGCTATTGTTCCAGCGCGTCGTCAGTTTCATCGAAAACTCGCTGATGCCCGTCATCAAGCTGCATGCCATCTCCGGCCATGCCAATATCAATAGCGAGGACGTTCTGCTGGATGAGCCGGCCGCCCTCGGCATGGTGATAGATATCTTTTCCGAGCGCGGATATTACGCTGTGGTGGACGTCCATCACGTCGAAATTCCCGAGTGGGTCGACCTCGCCAGCGGTAAGATCAGCTGCCGCGTCAAGAAAGTCCACCGCATCAACATCCGCTTCAAGGGCTCGGAAATCCGCCGCGGTTGACGCTGCCGCCGCCGGCCTATTTGTATTGGGCGCGCCGGAACAGAAACAGCCCCACCACCACGCAAATCACGTTTGGCGCCCACAGCGCCAACAGGGCTCCGGAGGTCGTCTTGCTGTCATTGGCCACCATGATGAACAAAAAGTAGCCGGTGCCGAGGAACAGGCTCATGAGCAGGCCGGTGGAGGAATCGCGGCGCCGCGCTTGCATCCCCAACGGCACGGCGACAAAGGCAAACGCCAGGCAGGCCAGTGAAAACGAATAGCGCTGGGTGACTTCCGTGGCATATTTCACCCGCTGTTCGGCGGTGAGTTCCGGGTGTCTGGCCACATATGAGTCGATTTCCTGGTTGGTCATCGTCGCCGGTTTGGACTTTTCCATTCTGACGGCCCCGTAGGGAATCAGGTACGGTTCGGCTTCCTCGGCGAGGAACATCTCGATGCTGCCATCCGGCTTGCGGGTCTCAAAACAGGCGTTATACAACTTGAGCCGCAGTTCTTTTTTCGCGTCATCCACCACAAACGTGAAGCGCTCGGCATGCAGACAGGCATCCAACGGCGCGTCCGCCGCGGCGTCCGGCGGGGTGCGGTACAAATGCAGCCCGATGAGCGAATCGCCGGATTGATCCTCCACGAAAAATTTCACGTCCTGCAAGCCGGCATGCACCATGCCGGGATTGAGCAACGAGCGTGGATCGCGCTTGGCCGTTTCATAAAGCAGGTCGGTGAGTGACCCCCTGGCCAGCGGCACGACGTTGACATTGAGCCACAGACAGACTGCGGAGAGGCCCGCTGCGATGACGAAGACGGGCACCACCAAGCGCGCCAGGCTCACTCCGGCCACCCGGAAGCTGTTGATTTCCTGATCCGAGGACAGTCGCCCGAAGACCAGCAGCACTGCGGAAAGAAATCCCCACGGGATGGTGAACATCAGGGAAAACGGCAACACCGTCAGCACAAAGCGCAGCACTAGCAGCAGCGGCGCATGCTTGTCGACCAGCAGCGGGCGGATCTGCTTGAAAAGGTTGCCCAGCAGCAACACCATGCTCAACACCAAAATCGCAAACAGCGTGCCAAACAGCACCTGTCGTCCGATGTAGCGGTCTGAAATTCGCATTGGCTCGCGGCAATTTGGCTGCGTTGCCGTGGCCTGTCCAGAAACAACGCAAGAAAGCTCAATCCGCCGTTTGCCCGTCAAGGAGCGGCGATCTCCCAATCGCCGTGGGCCATGGAGGTCCAATGAGTGGAGGCCAACCGCTTCCCATTGACTCCTCATGGTCAAGGGCGATTGGGAGATCGCCCCCCCGTGGCGGGCCAAATTGTTTTGATTTTCCGTACGATCTGCCCACTAATAGGGCCGCGTCCGCAGATGAGGCTTCTTCCGCAGGAATTCTCTCCCCCCCGAATACACCCATGGCCACACCGCCCACGATCTATCGAAACGTCGCCGCGCTTGCCGAAGTCATCGCCGAGTTCAAAATCCAGTCTGCCTCTGCCCAGCCGCGGCTCTCCGGGGTGTGCGGCTTTGACGGCTTTATCGACACATTCGTGCGCTTGCAGTCGCCGGCATCGATGGCCGAGTTCGGCCCCAAAGTGGCCGCTGCGGCGGGCATCGCCGCGTCTTATGCGGCGCGCCATCTGGGCGACAAGTTCGGCGGCAACGGTCCGCTGTTTGCCGCCGCGCTGCACGATATCCACGCTGGCGCGATCGACGTCACCTACATCGGCGCCATGGGAGCCGGCGAGGTGTTGCCCATCTATCAGGAGGCGCTCGGTGGCAAGCTCAAGCGCCTATACACGCTGGCCGCCCCCGCCCGCACCACCTGCCTTGAATTCACCGACGGCAAGGTGATGCTGTGTGACATGGCCGCTTGCGGACAAGTGACTTGGGAGCGGCTGCTGGAGTGTGTCGGGCCGGCCGCGCTGGATGCGGAGCTCGCGGCGGCCGGATTCATCAGCGCGGTCAACTGGGGCAAGTTGCCGCATGCCGGGGTCATCTGGAGCCATCTGGCGGAGCGTCTGGCCAGCCTTGGCGTGGCCGCCAAGAAAGTGGTGTTTTTCATGGATCTGGCGGAGTTTG
The DNA here is from genome assembly GCA_903908495.1 of Akkermansiaceae bacterium. Taxonomy (GTDB): domain Bacteria; phylum Verrucomicrobiota; class Verrucomicrobiia; order Verrucomicrobiales; family Akkermansiaceae; genus Luteolibacter. The sequence goes on along the minus strand of CAIVSK010000033.1, from coordinate 20,383 downwards.
AGACCCGTCCGGTGGTCGATCGCGAGGACCTGTTGGCGCGGATGGAGCCGATCACCCGCCAGTGCCAAACGTTGCTGAGTTTCAACCTGAAGGAAGCCTGGCAAATGGCCGAGGTTTTCGGCGCCGACTACCATGGCCGCCGCGACGCCGATGCGGTGGCGGAACTCGCCGGCTTGCTGCGCTCGCACATCGCGGTGGACCGGGTGATCGTACACCCCAACGACGGGGCCGCCTGCGCCAGTGCCGCCGGCACGGTCTATGTGGCGGGGCCGTATTGCCGCGAGCCGCTCATTTCAACAGGAGCCGGCGATAATTTCGGCGCCGGCTGCCTGGCCGCCGCGTTGCGCGGATTCGACGACGCTGGCCTGCTGCTGGCCGGCAACTGCGCCAGCGGGCATTTCGTCCGCACTGGCTGCTCCGCGGCATTTCCTGCCATGGTGAATCTGCTCGATGCCTGGGCCGCCGGCACGCTTGGCGAGCGCCTCTAGAGTCCTCGAACCCGGAGTCCTTGCAAAGGAGTCAAGTTTTCCAGAACCGGATGGATTGACGATTCAAGAATTTGGATTTTTGAAGCCAGCTTGGTTCGTGCGGAATGTCCCACGCCCGATGCGTCGGGAGGAAATTGTTTTTTCGGCTGGCAAATGTGACAAAGTAATCTTGAGTATGGGCATGCTCGTCCGTTGCCTCTCCACACTTCTGGTCTTGCTCACGCTCACGTTGGCATACGCCCGCGAGCAGCAGCAGCCGCCGGAGTCGCCGCAAACGCTGGACGACCGCCGGGTGATTTTCCGGATCAAGGCACCCGAGGCGGAAAGCGTCCAGCTCAAGGGGATTCATCGCACGCTGCTGGCGATGAAACGGGGGGGCAAGGGCATTTGGTCGCTGACGGTAGGTCCGCTGGATCCGGGTCTCTACGAATACAGTTTCATCGTCGATGACGAGCAGATGATCGATCCGTCAAACCCGTCGGTGAAGCCGGAGAAAAATCCTGATACCAGTCTGTTGGAAATCACCACGCACACGCCCCTGTTTTACCAGTGGCGGGATGTGCCGCACGGGACGGTGCACCTCCATAGCTATTTTTCCACATCGCTCAAGCGGCTGCGCCGTTTGCGGGTGTACACCCCGCCTGGCTATGAGCGGGAGGCGGCCGGCCAGCGCCATCCGGTGCTCTACCTGTTCCACGGCACCGGCGACACGGAGGCCACTTGGACCGAGTTTGGGCGCGCCCACCTCATTCTCGATAACCTCATCGCCGAGGGCAAGACCGTGCCCATGTTGTTGGTGATGCCCGACGGTCACGCCGATTTGCAGGAGGAGGAGGGCGATCACAAGGCGAACTTCGTCAAATTCGAGGCCGATGTGCTCGGCTCGGTGCTGCCGCTGGTGGATGCAACCTATCGCACGCTCGCCAGCCCCAAGGGCCGCGCCGTCAACGGCCTGTCAATGGGTGGCATGCAAGCGTTGGAAATCGGCATCAATCACCCGGACTTGTTCGCGTACATCGGCGGCATGAGTGCCTACGTTCCTGCCGCCGAAGACCTGTTGGCCAGCGGGTTGAAAAATCCGCGCTTCAACGAGGAAATCGAGTTGTTATGGGTGCAAATCGGCAAGGATGACTTTTTGCTCAAGGACGCCGAGAAATTCCACGCCCTGCTGCGTAAACATGGCATCCACTCGCAATGGACCGTCACCCCCGGCAGTCACGAGTGGCCCGTGTGGCGCGGGTACTTGCAGGAATTCGCGCCTCTGGTCTTCCAGCACGCGGGCGGTTAGATCCCGCCACGAACGCCCGCCTTGTGGCGGCGTGTCCGTGACCGCCGCTGCGCAGGCGCTGCCCTTGGGCCGCAGGCGCTGCCCTTGGGCCGCCGACGCTCACAGAGCGCCCCCACAATGCTGCGGATTTGCGTTGTGGCGGATGTGTGCGATGGTTGCCAAGTGGCTGGGTAGGGATGGAGCCGCTTGATTCGTGTCGCAACCGCTGGACACCATGAATCCACCTGAGGAACAAGCTTCGCAACCGGACGGGATCCGCCGTGTGGCCGTGGTCGTGGCTCATCCCGATGACGAAACGTTGTGGGCAGGGGGGCTGCTTTTGAATCATCCTGAGTGGTCGCCTTTCGTCGTGACCCTGTGCCGCGCCAGCGATCCGGACCGGGCTCCGAAATTTGCCCGGGCCTTGCAGCACTTGCAGGCGCGGGGTGCCATGGGTGATTTGGACGATGGGCCCGCGCAACAACCGCTCGCCGCCAGACAGGTGCGCGCTGCCATTCTGGACTTGTTGCCAGAGCACGATTTCGACTTGCTGGTGACCCACGCCCCTGGCGGCGAATACACCTGGCACCGGCGCCATGGGGAAGTCGGGCGGGCGCTGCGGGTGCTGTGGCTGCGGGGCCAACTCCGGGCCCGCCAACTCTGGCACTTCGCCTACGAGGATGGCGGCGGCAGCTACCTGCCCCGGTCGCGGCCGGATGCTCCACTGCAGGTTGCCCTGTCCGATGCGGTCTGGAGGCGGAAATATCACCTCATCACCGATGTCTATGGCTTCGGCGATGCCACTTGGGAAGCCCGGGTGGTGCCCCTCACGGAAGCATTCACCCGTTGCATTGGCCCACCATGAAAATCCTCGTTCTCTATCACTATCCACCCGCTCCCGGCGGCTTGCCCACCCAAGGCGACCTGCTCTACAAAGGGCTGTTGGACATCGGCGTGGACGCCCGCGCCGCCAATCTCCGCTCGGATCTGGAAAAGGAATGGTACTACCGCTGGTTCCAGCCCGACGTGGTGCTCGGCGTCGGATTCTGGGGCGACGTGCCCGACATCGTGCTGCATCCCCGCCGCTTCGGCCTGCGCGCCGTGCCGTGGTTGTTGGCCGACGGCTATGTGGCCAACTACCGTGATGTTTTGGATGCGATGCCGCTGATGCTGGTGACTTCCGATTGGGTTCACGAAACCTTTGTGCGCGACGGCATCCGCGCCGAACACACCATTACCTTGCCGGTGGGCTGCGATACCGATGGCTTCGTGCCACGCGATGCGGACGACCCCAAAATCCTCGCAATACGCGACGCTCTCGGCGTGCTGCCCGGCGAGCTGCTCATCCTCACGGTGGGCGGCGATGCCGCCTCCAAAGGCGCGCGGGAGGTGATGCGGGCCCTCGCCATGCTGGGCGACGCGGTGCCGCCTTGGCGCTATGTCTGCAAGGTGTGGCCGCAGGAACGCACCGACGTCCAGAACAAGCTCGATATCGAGTTGGCCGTCGCCCTCGGGATCCAGGACCGGGTGTGTTTCCAAACCCACTTGGTTTCCCGTAACCTCATGCCTTATCTCATCGCCGCTTGCGATGTCTATGCCGGCCCCTCCCGGTTGGAGGGGTTCGGGATGCCGCAGGTGGAAGCAGGAGCCTGCGGCAAGCCCGTCATCGGCATCCGCGCCATGGCCATGTTAGATACGCTGGTGCACGGCGAAACGGCATTTTTGGCGGGGGTGGCCGAGACCATCCGGGTCGCGGGAGCGGTGTTAGGGCCGGAAGCGGGGTTCCCGCCGGACCATCACATCGTCTTTGACCCACCGCGGGTGGCTGATTACCGCGCCAGCGTGCCGGATATCGCCACCTTCCTGCAGCGCTTGCTGACCGATCCGGCGCTGCGCCAGCAAATGGGCGAGGCAGGACGGCGCCGCGCCGTCGAGCACTTCGATTACCGCCACGTCGCCCGGCGTCTGATGGCTATCCTCGCCCCAACCCAAACCTGAAATGGACACCTCGATTCAAGCCGCCAAGAGGGCCGCGCTGGACGTGCTGCTGCACAACGCCTGCGGTCCCTACCACGGGTTGCCGCGCACCGCCGCTTGGGGCTATCCGGAGCCCTACACCCGAGACCTGCTCATCTCAGCCCTCGGCATCCTCGCTTCCGGCAACGCGGTGCTGCTGCTCTCATTGCGGCGGGTTCTAACCGAGTTGGCGCGCAGCCAGAGCCCGCGCGGGATGATACCCTCGCTGGTGCATGATCCGGAGGACCGGGGGGCGAGCGACACCACGCCATTGTTCCTGCTGGTGTTAGGCATGTTCCGGCGCTTCACCGGCGAGTCCGACCTGCTGCAGGAGGCTGCCGCCAAAGCCCTCGGGTGGATGGACTTTCAAACCATCGATGACCGCGAGCTCGTCGGCCAGCAGCCCACCAGCGATTGGCGCGATGAGCAGTGGGTCCTCGGTCACGGCTTGTTTGTCAACGCCCTGGTCCACGGCTACCGCAAACTCTTCGGCATGCACGAACGCGCGCTGGCCTTGCAAAGCGACGCCAATCGCAGCGACGGCAAGGGCTTTGTCACCGCGGGCCAACCGACCTATGCCCTGTGGTTCTACAAGGTGCTGCGCGACCCGCGCTGCGACGTGCTCGGCCATGGGGTCGCCATCCTAACAGGTCTGGCGGACCGTGCGCGCGCCACGGAGATGCTGGAATGGATCGAGGCCCGTTGCGCCGGGCTGCGCGCCAGCGGCGAGCTGGCACTCGATTTGCCGCCCTGCTGTTTTCCCTATGTGCAGCCCACCGACGCGGACTGGCACCCGCGCTACGCGACCTATAACCTGCCGGGCCATTATCACAACGGCGGGGTGTGGCCGTTTGTGTGCGGCTTTTATATTGCAGCGCTGGTGGCCGCCGGCTTGCAGCGCGTCGCACAAGCCAAGCTGCGTGCCCTCACCGAGTTGGTGCACATTGCGCGAAGGTCGCCGCCGGTGCCGGCCGGTGGTTTTGGTTTCAATGAATGGTTCCGCGCCCAGGACGGCCGCCCCGCTGGCGAGGATTGGCAGTCGTGGTCGGCTGCGATGTACCTTTACGCCGCCAGCTGCGTGGAGACCGGTGAGGCACGGTTTTTCTGAGCGGCTGCGCGTTGCCGGGTGGCTGCGCGTCCTCGCCGCAGGCCGTGGCGGCTCCGTCTCGGGGCAACCCTTCCAGTAGGCCGGCCGCGCCTCGCTGCCGCACTGCTTCACACGACGCTTGGCAGGTGTCGTTCCGCGGGCCCTGGTGGTCACGGCTGCTTGTGACAAATATCATTTGCCAGGGCGGGGCTGGCGTCTATCCTGCGTGCGTGACCGCAGATTTTCTTGTCGTCGGTGCCGGTGTGGCCGGGTTGTCGTTTGCCTTGCGCGCTGCGCGTCATGGCTCGGTGGTCGTGTTGATGAAAGCCGGTGCCTACGAGTCCAACACCGCGTGGGCACAAGGTGGCATCGCCACGGTGCTGCCGGATAGCCAGTGCTCCAGCGGGGATTCCCTCGCGTGCCATGTGGCCGACACGCTCGACGCGGGGGCCGGCCTGTGCAACGAGGCGGCAGTGCGCACGATCATCGGCGAGGGGGCTGCCACCATCGAGGATTTGATCGGCTATGGCATGGTGTTTGACAAGCAGGGCGAGCGGTTTCAGCTCGGCAAGGAGGGCGGTCACACGTACCGGCGGGTGTTGCATGCCCACGATACCACCGGCCTCGAGATTGCGCGGGCGCTGATAGAATCGGCGCGCAACACACCTAACATCACGCTGCTGGAGCACCATGTGGCCATCGACCTGATCACCACCGCCAAACTCGGCGCGGTGGCCGATGACCGGGTGCTGGGTGCCTACGTGTTGGACGCGCGGACCAATGAAGTGAGCGTCTTCCGCGCGGACCGGGTGGTGCTCGCCACCGGCGGTTGCGGCAAGGTCTATCTCTACACCACCAACCCGGATTCGGCCACCGGCGACGGCGTGGCGCTGGGCTGGCGCGCCGGGGCTTCCATCGCCAACATGGAATTCATCCAGTTTCATCCGACCTGTTTCTACAATCCGGGCGCGACCGGGCCGGAGGCGCGCTCGTTTCTGGTCAGCGAGGCGGTGCGTGGCGAGGGCGGCATCCTGATCAATGCCAAGGGGGAGGATTTCACCTTGCTCAGCGACCCGCGCGGCTCGCTGGCCCCCCGCGACATCGTGGCCCGTGCCATCGACGGCGAGCTCAAACGCACGGGTGCCGACTGTGTCTACCTGGATATCACCGGCAAGCCGAAGGGGTTCATGCCCGAGCGTTTCCCCTATATCTACGAGAACCTGCTCAAATATGGCCTGGATTGCGAAACCCAGCCGATTCCCGTGGTGCCCGCCGCTCACTATCAATGCGGCGGGTTGGTCACCGATGTGGCCGGTCGCACCGGCATCGCCGGCTTGTATGCTATCGGCGAGGTCGCCTGCACCGGTCTCCACGGTGCCAACCGCCTCGCTTCCAATTCACTGTTGGAGGGCAACGTCATGGCGCGCCTGGCGATGGCTCACATGCTGCGCCGCTTCGCACCCGGTAAACCCGCCCCCGCCGCGCCCGCCATCCCCGATTGGGAGCCGGGCAACACCGCCGAAGCCGATGAATTGGTGGTGATCTATCACAATTGGGACGAGATCCGCCGCCTGATGTGGGACTACGTTTCGATTGTGCGCACCGACAACCGCCTGCGCCGCGCCGCCGCGCGCCTGCGCAACTTGGGCAAGGAAGTCCGCGAGTTTTACTGGGGCCACCGCGTCAATGCCGATATTCTCGAGCTGCGCAACCTGGTCACCACCGCCAGCCTCATCGTCGATTGTGCGCTGCGCCGCAAGGAATCGCGCGGTCTCCACTTCACCCTCGACCACCCCGCCACCGCCGATCACCACTGCCACGACACGGTGTTGCGCAAGTTCTGAATGAGTTCCAAAGATCTTCCGGGCCCCAGGCCATCGCTGCCAGGCGGCCGACCCGCAGCGGGGCGTGACGGACCCGTCACGCCCAGCGGCTTGGACCCACGCCGGGAGCTTGTCGCCACCAGCGTGGTTGATTTGCTAGGAAACGCCGACTTCCGCTTCTTCAGCGGCTTCCGGCGCGGCTTCCTCGCTGTCGTTATCGGTGACTTCATCCGGGACCTCATCCGGGACCTCATCATCCTGCGGGGCCTCATCTTCCTCGAAGTCGTCTTCCTCCATGAGTTCGCCGTGGAACAGGTGGAATTTGCGCTTGCGCTGGTGTTGGGGCAGCGGTGAGAGGATCATGGCCACCGCACGCCCGTTGAGGCGCGGCGGTTGATCAACCTGTGCCATCGTCTTGAGGTCCTCAATGATGCGATTGAGGGCGACAAAGCCCAAATCCTTGTGGGCGTTTTCACGACCCTTGAATTGCAGCACGAAGCGCACCTTGTGGTTGGCATCCAGAAAGCCTTCTGCCCGCCCGAGCTTGATGTTGTAGTCATGCTGGCCGGTGACCACGCGGAATTTGACTTCCTTCATCCGGGTCGCGCTCTTGCTCTTCTGTTTCTTGAGCTTCGCTTGCTCGTACTTGTACTTCCCGTAGTCGATGATCTTGCAGACAGGCGGGTCGACCTGGCCGGCGATTTCGACGAGGTCGAGGCCCAAGGCGATCGCCTTGGCCAGCGCCTCGCGGGAACTCATCACGCCGAGTTGCTCGCCGGTGGCGAGGACGACGCGGACTTTGGGAGCGCGGATTCGGTCGTTGATCCGCGTCATGTCGCGGAAACGACCCCTGTTTTGGTCTCTTTGTGGCTTAGCTATGGGGTTGTCCTCCGGTGGGTGGATGCGACACACCGGGGTGCAAGCGGACAAAGCCGCCACACGATACCAGTGCGAAGAGGGATGCGGAACGATGAACCAAACGCCGGGTCATGGATGGTTGACGGCGAGCCCTGACCGGTCGCTATGGCCGGTGGCGGGTGTTCTTGAAATGGATCGTTCCTGGAAAATCATGGGCTGGCTGGATGCCGGGGCTCGCGGGAAGGGTGACCGACGAAGCAATTTCGTCCCGCCCGCCCCGTGCGCCTGAAACCGATGAATAGGCGGAATTGCGGGTCAGGGCAAGCTCGAATTTTCATGCAGGGACAATTTTCCCTCGGGACTTGGGGGATGGCTCCTGTCGGCCGCCGCGCTGGCTTCATCCGTCCTCCCTATTTATGGAGGGTCGCTGCTGACGAATTGTGTTGTCAGATTCGCTGCTAGATGGCTAATTCGCGTGGTTCCGAGTACACATTGTACAAATTAATCATAACCCCTCCCCAATGAATCCCCAATTTAGTCGAAGGTCATTCCTTAGCACCACTACTGGCGCCGTCCTGGCCAGCCAGTTTGGCTTCAATATCCTGCATGCCCGCAACAAGGGCGACAAGCTGCGCCTGGCCATCATCGGTACTGGCGGCAAGGGCGGTGAGCACCTCAATTGCGTCAAGAAAGCCGGCGACCTCGTCGTGGCCCATTGCGACATTGACAGCACCCGCCAGGGCATCGCTCCGGCGACCTGGCCGGGCTCCAAGTTTTATCAGGACTACCGGGTGCTGTTGGACAAGGAAATGAAGAACTTCGATGCGATCATGGTGGCCACTCCGGACCACAGCCACTATCAGCCGACCGCCTTGGCGATGTCGGCAGGCAAGCATTGCTACACCCAGAAGCCGCTGGTTCACACGGTCTGGGAAGCCCGCCAACTCAAGCTGGGCGTCGAAAAATTCAAGGTGGCCACCCAGATGGGCAACCAGGGTCACTCGGGTGAGGGCAACCGCCTCATCTATGAATATGTCAACGGCGGCTACCTCGGTGATGTGGCCGAAATCCATTGCGTCACCAACCGCCCGATCTGGCCCCAAGGCGGCCCGCGTCCGGAAGGTGAAGATCCGGTGCCTGCCAACGTCAATTGGGATTTGTGGCTGGGGCCGGCCCCGCTGCGTCCCTACAAGAAAGACACGTACCATGACTTCAAATGGCGCGGTTTCTATGACTTCGGCGGTGGCGCTCTGGCCGACATGGCCTGCCACACCATGGACAGCATTTTCTGGTCGATGAACCCCGGCACTCCCAAGAGCGTCGAGGTGCTCGAAATCTACAAGCACAGCGCAGACATGTTCCCTTCCGGCGCGATTTTCCGCTGGGTGTTCCCGGCCGGCAAGCTGCCTAACGGCAAGCCCCGCCCCGAACTCACCATCTATTGGTATGAGGGTAAATTGCTCAAGGACGGCAAGGAAGTGCCCGCACTGGAACGCGTGCGCCGCCCGGAAAAACTCGAGGCCAACAAGAGAATGCCGGAAAGCGGCAACGTCTATTTCGGCAGCAAGGCGGACCTCCTCATTCAGGGCGACTACGGCGACAGCCCGCGGGTTGTGACCGCAGCGGGTGAAGCTCCGGTGGGCAAGCCGCCGCAGCTCCTCGAGCGCAATCCCGATGGCACCGGCGACTATGGCCAGTATTCTGATTGGCGCCACTCCTGCGTGGGTGACAAGGATTGGAAACATCCGGGTTCGAACTTCACCTATGCCGCCCCGTTCACCGAGGCCATCCTGTTGGGCAATATCGCCCTGCGCGTCGGCAAACTCGGCGAAAAGCTCGAATACGATGCGGCCCAGATGAAATTCACCAACAACGACGAGGCCAACCGCTACCTCAACAAGACCTACCGCCAAGGCTGGTCACCTCTCAAGTTGGGCTAACAATCATGCCCCGGCCCCGTGCGCGGCCCTCGTCGCGCACGGGTGAGGGGTGGATGTGAAATATCTACGGGCAAGCCCGCGGGAATCCGTTTCCTGCGGGCTTGTTGGGTTTGTTGCCACGAAGTAGTTTCAAACCGGGTGGTTTGACTCGGGGTGCGGCTAGGAATTCCGGACGGCGGATATGCCGGTTAGGTATATGGCAGATGCGTGTCTAATAATCAGACGGCGGGCAGGCTGCCCGCGCCACCGTGGTCCGGGCATCCTGCCCGGATTCAAACCGATTCATTCGATTTTCCCGAATGCGGGCCATTCCTGGCATGGGGCTGGCTGCCTGTGCCTGTTGTCTGTGCTGGCGTCGGCGCTGGTCGCTGCCGCCGCCGACCCGCCGGGGCGGCCGTGGTCCGACGCGCTGCTGGGTGACGTCACCGCGTGGCCGCACGCCGAGCGCGATTCACTCGTCGCCGCGACGCCGCAAGGGCTGCGGGTGGAGGTGGCCGCGGGCCACCGCGACGCACGGGCCGAGGCCTCGGGGTTGTTGCTGGCGGCGGACCCGGGCCGGATTCACGTGCGGGTGGCGCAAGTCGGCGGCGGCGCGCGGTGGTTCGTCCGGCTATACGGCGAGTTGCGCCGCCCCGGTGAAAAACAAACGCTGGAATTGCTGGGGGACGAGGCGGTGGCGGGCGAGCGGGAGGTCGACATCGACCCGCGGCTGTGTCAGGCGCGGGGGCGGCAGTTGCAATTGCAACTGGGGGTGGAAGGTGCACCCGGGGCCTTTGCGGTGTTCGGCGGGGTGGCGTTCGGGCCGGCGGGCATCCGGCCGAACTGCCAGCCGCGCGCCGCGTGGCAGCCGGGACAATTGGATATCGCGGCGGTCGAACTCATGCCCAACTTGCCGCAACCCTTCGAGTTGATCGATTGGCGCGACAAGGCACGGGCATACGAGCGCTTGGTTTTCGACGCCAAGGCCCGGGGCGAATTCCTGCCGCTGGTGTGGCTGGATGAATCGCATATCAACCTGCAGCGCCCGACGTTCGGGCTGCCCAGCTACGTCGGCGATCCGAACCAGGGGCCGGCCAAGCCCGACTCGCAGGAGGGGGTTACCTGCATGGGCGCGGTGCTCGGCGCGACCTTGGTGGGCGTGGACATGAGCCGCCAGCAATACGACTACGTCGACATGTGCGAGGCCTGGTACAACACCGGCAACGGCCTCAACCTCGTGCTCAACAACCAGCGAGGCGGCACCGGCGGCTCGTTTTGGTATGAAATGTTCACCCACATCGTGTTTTATGCGCTCGCCGACCGCTATCCGGATAAATCCCGCCTCACTGAAATCATGCGCCTGACAGCGGAGCGCTGGCGCCAGGCCAGCCTCGGGCTGGCAGATGCCAAGGGCCGGCCCGACTTCAATCATACCTCATATGATTTCGCCACCCGCAAGCCGGTGGACAACGGCCGTTGGCGGGAGCCGGACGCCGCGGCGGGCATGGCTTGGCTGCAATATGCCGCGTGGACGAAGTTTCACGATCCGGGATTTCTCGCCGCCGCCGAATCCAGCGTGCAAGCATTGCAGGATCTATCAAGCAATCCGTTCTACGAGGTGCTGCTGCCATACGGCACACTCACCGCCGCCCGTCTCAACGCGGAATTGGGCCGCCACTACGACGTGCCGCGCCTGCTCGATTGGTGCTTCGGCGTCAGCGACAGCCGCGGCGGTGGGGGTGTGCTGCTAGGCAACTGGGGTGGCTACGATTGCGACGGCCTGGTGGGCAGCCTCGATAATCGCGGCGGCTACGCGATTGCCATGAACACCTTCGCGCAAGCCGGCGCGCTGGTGCCGCTGGCCCGCTATCAGCCGCAGTATGCCCGCGCCATCGGCAAGTGGATGCTTAATCTAACTAATTCGGCGCGCCTGTTCTATCCAGGTGCGCTGCCCGCCGGCCACGAGACGAGCGCCTTCTGGCGCGGCGACCCGCAGCATTCCATTGCCTATGAGGGCTTGCGCCATGAGTGGCTCGGCATGAGCCCGTGCGCCACCGGCGATCCGCTGGCCATGAAGTGGGGGCCGGCAACCGACCTCGGGTTGTATGGCTCAAGTTATGCCGGCATCCTCGGCGCTCTCGTGCGGCCCACCACCAACCCGCGCATTCTGCAACTCGATTGCCTTGCCACGGATTTTTTCCGGGCCCCGGCCTATCCGACGTTTTTGTATTACAATCCGCACCCCGAATCGCGCAAGATCACCCTGCCGCTCGGAGAAAAACCCGTCACCGTGTACGATATCGCCGCCAAACAAATCCTCGCCCGCAATGTCAGCGGCGAGATGGAGCTCACTGTACCCGCCGATGGGGCCGTCATCGCGGTGCTGGCACCTGCCATCGGCGCCGTGCGCAGCGCCGGTCGGCAACTGCTGGTCGAGGATATCGTGGTGGACTCGGCGTGGGGCCCTGCGCCGCAGTGAGCGGCGGGTACCCCGGTGAAAGAACCGGGCAGATGGCTCACCCCGGGCGCTTTTCTAACGCGGGGACATGAGTCGTCCCCCCTCCGGCGGAGTCATTCCAGCAGCAAGGTGGCGCGGACGGGGAAGTGGTCGGATGGATAACGGCCCTCGTCATGGGTGTGGATGATTTCGCAGGAGCTGGTTTTGAGGCCGGGCGAAGAGAAGATATAGTCGATGTGGGGACCGCCCGTGCTGCCGGTGAAGTCATGGAATGTGCCCGCCTTGTCGGCGGTGACGTCATGGTGGAGTGACGCCCAGGCCTCGGCGAGGGTCGGCGGTCCTTGCAGGATGGTGGCAATTGCGGTGTTGTCGGGAGTGGTGTTGAGGTCTCCGGTGAAAATGACTGGCAGTTGCGGGCTGCGCGAGTTGATGCGTTGCAGAACGAGCGCGGCGGAGTGTTCGCGGGCGGGTTGCGATTCGTGATCAAAGTGTGAGTTGAAAACGAAAAGTTCCTTGCCGGAAATCTTGTGGCGGAATTCGGCCCAGGTGCAGATGCGCGTCACGTGGTTGCCCCAGCTGCACGAGGCGGGAAGATCCGGTGTCGCCGACAGCCAGAAGGTGCCGGATTGGCGGAGTTCCCACAATTCCTTGCGGAACAAAATGGCAGAGTATTCGCCTTGGGTCTTGCCGTCCTCGCGACCCACGCCGACTTCGCCATAGTCCGGCACGCGGGCGTGGATGTCGTCGAGCATGCTGCGAAACGCCTCCTGCACACAGAGGAAATCCGCGCCGTCGCTCGCGATGAGCTGGCCCACCGCATCGCGGCGCTCGCTCCACATTCTTGTGCCATGGTCACCGGGTGTGATATAGCGCAAGTTGAAGGTCAGCACGCGGATGTTCTGCGGCTCGGCTGCGCGCGAGGAGTCGGCAGCAGCCAGCAGGAGCAGGAGGGGAAGGATGAAGCGGCGGAGCATGGCGGTAAGCGAGCTGATCCGATCACTCCAGCCGGATCAAGCACAATGCAACGCCAAGCGCAGGGCTCGCAGACGACACCGGCATTCGGAATGCTCAGCGAGCGACCTCGACCCTGCCGAGATGGCGAGCAAGTTCTGCGAAACCAGGCCTTGCAGCGCTATGTGAGCGCCGATGAGAATGGTCCGCGCTGCGCCGCGACTTTTTCTGCATGGGAAAAGTCGTCACAGGCCGCCGCTACGAGGCCTGCCCTGTGTCGAGAATCCAAGTGACGACAGGTGAGGACGGTTGTGCTCCGGTGTTTTCCCTCAAAGATATCCTTGGCAGCGCTGGATTGCTAGATACGCTCACCGGCAAGCTCATGACTCTCAAACCGCATCACTTGATCCTCGGGCTGTGCACGGCGGGCCTGGTGTCCGGCTACGTCGCCAAGTCCGTCAGCACCCGGACCGGCGCTCCCCAGGCTGAGAATGCCGCCGTGGCGGGCCGCGCCGGTCCATCCACCCCGCGTGACCCCTCCAGCGCCGACCCGCATGGCAAGGCCGCAGCGGGCTCCGTCTCTACCAAACGGTCCACCGACACCCTGGAATCGCTCGCCGCGCTGGATGGCGATGCGCTCTATGCCCGGTTGGCGCTGTGGTTGATAGATGCGAGCGAGCCGGAAATTGCCGCCTATTGGACGGCTGTGAGTGACAAACCCGGCCGCGCCAACGACATCACCGATCTCATTTTCATCAATTGGACCCGCCTCGACCCGCAGGCCGCCATCGCCGCCGTCGCCGGGACCGACAGCGAGCATTTTGCGTGGTGGGCGTGGGCCTGTCACGATCCCAAGGCGGCGCTCGCCGCCGCCATCGCCGCCAATCCGGACCGGGTGATCAGCGTGGCCTGGGGCATCGGCGAGTTTCACCCCGACTGGCTGCGCGAGCACTTCGACCAAATTCCAGAGTCAGCCCGGAACACGGCCATGGGCGGCATGACCAAATGGGACGACACCGACAAACCGGCGGAGATCCTGGATTTCCTCAAACAGCATGGCCAGGGAGGACAGGGATTCAACGCCCGCATTTTCAACACCCTGGTTCGCAAGGACCCTTGGGCCGCCTATCAGTGGTTGCAAAACAACACGGCCACAGTCACCACCAATTATGGCTCCGCCGAGTCCGTCATGCAGCAGTTGGTGAAATCCATGGGCGAAACCCAGCCGGATGCCCTCGCCCGGCTCGCCGCGCAAACCCCGTCCGGCGAGGCCAAACGCAAGATGGAGGCGGTTCTGTTTGATAACCTTCTCAAGAACGATCCGGATGCCGCCCTGGAACAAGCCAGCGCCACCGAAGCGCCGCGCGTCGCCGCCCTGCGCCTCGCCGCCGTCGGCCTCAGCCTGCTCAAAGCCGATCCCGACAAAGCCCTCGAACTCACCCAAAAACTCTTCGCCACTTGTCCTGACGCGCTCGACAACATGACCTGGATCCGTTACTCCAACAATGGCACTTCCGGCTCGGGCGGCCGCGTCCAGGAGGTCAATGACTTGCTCACCGGCCTGATGGAGCAAAACCCGGCCAAAGTGCTCGATGCCTTTCTGCCGGACACCCAAAGCGGCGCCGCGCTCACTAGCCGCGATCGCTTTGGCTTTGGCAAAGATCCCTTCAGCTCGCTCTCGTCGATGTGGGCGGAGCAGGATTTGGCTGCCTACACCACTTGGGTGAACCAACAGGGCGACCCGACAATCCGCGACCGGGCGGCAGGCACCGTGATCAATAAACTCCTCGGACAACAGCACTATGCCGAAGCCGCCGAGTGGGCAATGAGTTCGGAAAACCTGCAGTCCGCCACCATCACCAACGTTGTCAGCAACTGGGTTCAAAGCAATCCCGAGGCCGCCGCCACCTGGCTGGAGTCCGCCAAACTTCCCGCCGATCGAAAGGCCGACCTCCAGCGCTATCTCAAAGCCCACCAAACCGAACCATGATCCTGCGATCTAACGATCTAGCCATCCGAGCCGGCTCACTTTGCGGGTTTTTCGTCGCCGCCGTCATCGGCTGGGAACTCGCCGCTGACTCGCAGTCGGCCTCTACCAAAGCGCCGGAAAATGCCGCCAACACCGCGCAACGTCCGCCGCGTCCGGCCCGCGGTTCCGGCCCGCGCGATGCGGCCAAGCAGCGCGTGGCCGCCATTCGCGCCCTCGGTTCGCCGGAAGCCCGGATGCGAGCCAGCATCGCTCTCGCCAACGCGCTGCCGATTGCGGAAATCGGGGCCTGGCTGGATGGCCGTTGGTTCTGCACCGGATCGGGTTTCGATCTCACGCTTTTTAACAAGATCCTCAAGGAACGCTGGCAACAGGAAGACCCGGATGGCCTCATGCTCTGGTCGATGAAAAGCTATCCCGACCGCGCCGGCAGCATGCTGGCCGATTGGGCGGAAAAGCAGGATCCCCAACACGTGCTCGCATTTTTCAAGGACCACCCGAACCCGCAACTCGAACTGCAGGCACTGCTGCAAATCTCCAAGAAAAACCCGGCCCTCGCCCTGCAGTGCCTGCAGGACATGCCCGCGGGTAGGCGCTCCGATGGCGGTATGGGCAGCTACTACGGCCGCGAGGTGTTGAATGCCCTCGCCAAGTCCTCGCCCGCCGCGCTCGAAGCCGCCCTCGCCTCCCTGCCCACCGGGCTGCAAGCCCAGGCGGAGTCCATTCTCAGCGGTCAGCGCTTGGAAGCCTCGTTCAGCCAGGAACTCCAACAACTCATCGCGCGCCCCGATGGCTGGAAAATTTTCTCGGACAATCTATCCACCGGCAAGGGGCTCGGCAACAAACTCTTTGCCGAACTCGAAAACCTTCCCGCCGCCTGGAAAAACTCCATCGCCTCCAACCCAAATCACGTCGTCGATTCCACCAACGCCCGCCAATGGTGGGACGCCGACCTAGAAGGCATGGGCTTCAGCGCCCGAGATGCCAAGCGCCTCCGCACCGCTGCGGTGGGCGCGATCTCGGGCAAGCAACCCGCAGAGGCCCTCAAGCTCATGAACGAGGCCGATATCGACCCGAGCTACCGGCAGAATATCATATCTAACATTTTCAACAATCTCGGCGGCCAGCCGGAGAAAGCGGAGTCCCTGCTTGCCCTGCTCAGCTCCGACGAGGAACGGCAGCAGGCCCGCGCCATGGTCGCGGCGAGCAGCTACCCCAGCTCCCCGCAAAAGGTCGAGACACCTGCCGAGTGGTTGGAAATGGCCAAAGCCAGCGGTCCCAATTCGACCAGTTCTTATGGCTATCTTTCCACGCTGCGCAGCTGGGATCCGGAAAAAATCGCCGAGCTCGCCAAGCAATTTGCCGCCATGCCGGCGGAGGGCAAACAGCAGGCCGCCATAATCATTGCCAGCGACGGATCTAACAGCAGTTCCGACCGCGCTCTCGTCGGCGATGCCATCCGCTACCTGGTCGCCGAGCCCGTGGTCCCCGCCGAAGGCAGTTCGCGCGGTTCCTCCGGCTTGATCGACCGCAGCGCGTCTACCTTTGCCGTGAATTGGTCAAAAGCGGACCCCGCCGCCGCCAGCAGCTGGGTGCAATCCCTGCCTGCCAGCGACGCCAGATCCTGGGCGCAGAAAAACCTCGCCGTCAACTGGGCTCAATACGATCCCGCCGAAGCCCGCCAGTGGGTCGATTCCCTGCCCGCCGACGACCGCGCCGCGGTGCAGGAGTTTTTGAAAAACGGCGTGAAAAGGTGAGCCCCGCAGCTCCGTTTATTTTCCAGCTCAACCCTCCACTCATCATGCAATACCATCCCCTAGGCAAGTCCGGCATCCATGCATCCACCATCGCCCTCGGCACCTGGGTGCTGGGCGGCGGCACCACCTGGGGCGATAACCCGGATGACGCCGAATCCATCCGCCTCATCCAGACCGCCCTCGACCTCGGTATCAACCTGATAGATACGGCGCCGGTCTATGGCTGGGGCCGCAGTGAGACGGTCGTCGGCAAGGCGTTGCAAGGCCGCCGTGAGCAGGCGCTCATCGCCACCAAGTGCGGGCTGTGGTGGGAGGACGAGCGCGGGTCGTTTTTCGCGGATTTCGACCGCCGCAAGATGAACCGCAGCCTGCGGCCGGACACCCTCCAACTCGAAATCGAAAACAGCCTGCGCCGATTGGCCACCGACTACATCGACCTCTATCAGACGCATTGGCCCGCGATTCCACCCGACAAGACTCCGGTCGAAGACAGCATGGCTTGCCTGCTCAAACTCCAGGCCCAAGGCAAGATCCGCGAGATTGGCGTCTGCAATGTGTCGCTTGACGAGCTGCACGAGTACCTCGCCTGCGGCGCGATTGTGAGCAACCAATTCCGCTACTCGATGCTGTGCCGCGATGCCGAGCAGGATATCCTGCCATTTTGCGCGCAACATCAACTCGCCACGCTAACCTATATGTCGCTCGAGCAGGGGTTGCTGACCGGCAAGGTCGGCATGGAGCGGGAGTTCCGCCCTGACGAATTCCGCAGCAACGAGGCTTGGAACCCGTGGTTCACCCCGGCCAACCGCCGCAGCGTGCTCGCCATGCTTGCCGGTTGGCAGGACTTGCTGGACAAGTACACCTGCACGCTCTCACAACTTGTGATCGCCTGGACGGCGGCCCAGCCCGGGGTGACCCACGTCCTGTGCGGCACGCGCACGTTGAGCCAACTGGCCGATAATGCGGGGGCTGCCGACCTGGAGCTGGAGGCGGCCGACGTGCAACGCCTGCGGGACGATGCGGTGGCCCTCGGCGCGCCGCAGTGATGCCTGCAGTCCGGCCAAGGCTGAGCCTACCAATCGGCCAGGACCAGCGTGAGGGCGGGCTCGCTGGATTGGAGCCTGGCAAGATGTTCGGCGATGGTTAGATCGTCGCCGGGCAGGATGAGATGCGGGCGGATGTCGGCCAGGGGTTGCAAGACGAAGCGGCGCTGGCGGAGCCGCGGGTGGGGGAGTTGCAGCTCGGCGGTTTGCCGGGCGGCGGCGTCAAAGTAGAGAATATCGACGTCAATGAGGCGTGGCGCGTTGGTAGCGGCAGCAATGCGGGTGCGGCCGAGGGCGGTCTCGATGGCCTGGGTGTGATGGAGCAATTCGTCTGGCGTGGCGTCATAGTCGATCTCCACGACGGTGTTGAAGAAGTCCGGCGAGCCGGTCGGGCAGTGGAGCGGTGCTGTTTGATAGATCGGGGCCTGCAACAGCTTGGTGCCGGGCCGGGCGAGGCTGCGCAACAGGTCGCGGGCGGCTTGCAGGTTGGCCAGGCGCGGGCCGAGATTCGAGCCCAGGGCGATGCCGACGCGTGGCATGTCAGGGTTTGAGATTGGACAGGCGGGTGATGCCGCCGGCTTTTTGCACGCGGTCATTGGCGGCACTGACCTTGGCCGCAGGAATCACCAGCGGGCGGTTGACGCCGAATAAATTGATGACAAAAAACTCGGGTGGTTCCTGCGGATAGAGAAGTTCGTAGGCATGTGCCAGATCGCGGACTTCCGTGCCGTTGATCTTGTCGACGGCGAAGCCGGCGAACGAGTCGAGCTGGCTGGTGACCGGGTCGCTTTCGATGCGGGTGAGCACGACGATGTCCTGGCGTTTTTGGAAGATGCCTTTGGGGACGTAGTCGGAGTAGAGGCGGCGGAGGGTGACGTCGTCGAACTTCTGGCTGGCGAACAGATTGGTGTCGAGCGGTTGGAACACCAGTCCGGCAAACACGATATAGCGGGGTTTGCTTTCATAATCGATGGCATACATGCGCGACCAATGCAGCGGTTTGAGTTCGATCTGCTGCTCCTGCTGCACGCCATTGCGTAGAAAACGCAGCGATATCTTGTCGCCGGCAAATTTGCGTTCGATGATCTCGTGAAAGTTGACGTTTTCCCCGTCGATGACGACCATGCCGGCGCTATCGATGGGGAGTCCCTCGATGGCCATGAGGATATCGCCGGGTTTGAGCAATCCATCGGCGGAACTGGTGGCGACGACGTTGGTGATCAGGACGCCTTTATCATCATCGGGTCGGCCGAGGGCCTTGCGCATGGCGGGATTGAACAGCGGGAACTCGGTGCTGCCGAGTTCCGCGTAATGATCGTAAGTGCCGTCCTCAATGTCTTTGAGGAAGCGTTTCACCACCGGCGTGGGAATGATGTAGCCGGTGTTGTCCGCCTGGCGCAACCCTTGGAAGGCGACGCCGACGACCTTGCCGTTCTGGATGCAGGGCCCGCCGGAATTGCCCGGATTGATCGCCGCATCAATCTGCACGATAAGGTGGGAATCGGCCCGCGAGTGCGAGTAGGCCTGGAAATCGATGCGCGAAACCACGCCGCGGGTCACCGACAGCCGCTCGCCCCCGATCGGGTAGCCGATGACGCGGACCTGACTCTCGAGCGCCGGGATGTCATCGAACTCAAACGCCGGAAACCCGGCGAAATCGGCGAAATTTTCCACCGAGAGGAGTGCCAGATCGCAGTCGTGGGCGATGAAATCGACCTTGGCCGGGTATTTTTTCGGACTGCCGTAAATATTGATGAGAACGCGGCGGGCGTTGGAGACGACGTGGGCGTTGGTGAGGATCCGGTTGTTGCCGATGATGAACCCGGTGCCGATGGCGCCACTGAAGCGGCCGGCGTTCCACGGCGTGCGGTAATCCGGGGTTTGGGTGGCCACCTCGATGCGGAGGACGGACTTGTAGACATCCGATGGCAGGGCCGGCTTGTCCGCGGCGGTGGCGGAGACGGCGAATGCGAGCAGGATGAGGATGGCGCGGAGGCGGTGCATGACTGGCCGAGCATACGGTGAATTGCCGCGCCGACAAATGAAATGTGGGACGACCTCGGGCTCAGCGGATTGATCGCGATCTCAGTAAATTCCCGGCACCTGTTTGATTTCAGTCAGGTGCCGGGCAGCTAGGATCCAGAAGCCACCATCCGCCGGACGGACGGACGAGGGTCTTGCTGGTGGAGCTGGACTTCCCCGGAGCAACCGGGTGCGGAATGAAAAGTAACTGCACAAACCCTAGCGCAGAGCCGCAAAGTGCCCGAAGGAACGCTGAGTGAAAGAGGATTTTTCTCGATGATCCACCCCCGTTGCGTCCTTTGCGGATTTGCGGTCGAAATCTCTTTTCTTATTCTCTATCGGTGAAGTCCGTGTAATCGTTCGCCGGAGCGCATGGCGAAGTCCCCTTCAATTTTCCTAGCAATGATTGTGCTGCCGGCGCCGGCCCCCGCCAGCCTGGCGGCGGAACCGGCTCGTCCGGCAATCGCGGTCATCAACCACGCGGCCTTGATGCCGAAAATTCCAGCCGGATTGCGGCGAGCGTGCCGCCGGACAGCGTGGGGGTTTATCTGGTGGAACCGTCTCCCGCCACGGTCATCCCCCCGCAAGAACGAACCAAGACGCTGGTGCCGCCGCACCTTACCAAGCATGGAGCGGGCCGGTGACGCTGCGCGTGAAATCCGCCGATCGCGTTCTAACCGAAGCGAGCCTGGACGCGCGCATCGAAG
>CAIVSK010000032.1 GCA_903908495.1 Akkermansiaceae bacterium | reverse complement strand
CCCATTCGATCAACGCTGTTATTCTGTGGTCGAGACATTCTATCTTCCGGCATGCCACTATCCGTTTTGAAGGACGTCCCAAAGTTGGAGTATCAGCCTCTGATCAGCGACGGTCGGCGTCGCGCCACTCTACGGCGCCGAACCCGGCGTCGTAGAGCAGGGTATAGACGAGGCTGTAGGTTGCCGTTGTCTGGTGTACGTCAGTCTTGTTGGGATAATACGCATCCCGGCTCGATGCAATGTATTGGATCCCGAGAGCGTGGCGGCCGTGCACGCGAACGGTAAACCCCACGTTCAAGCGGTCGATATATTCCCTTCCCTGCTCGGTGCTGCCCTGGTCACCGATATAATACGCACGTCCTGTCGCGTCGAGCATAACCCGATCGCCGAAGATGAGTCTGAGTGCAAGGAGCCCCTGCGGGGCGACACCGTAATGGTAGTTTCGCTCACCCACTCCGGAGATAGTGCCGGCCGCGCCGTAGCCGACGCCGCCGAGGACCGAACCCTGGAGCGCCACCGCTTGTGCGAGCCACCACTGGAAGGTGGTGCCGAGAGAGGCGGCCGTGGTCGAGACACGGAAGATTTGCGGCGATATGTAGTCATAGCCGCCGTAAAGTCCCCATATCCCTCGATAGGAATCGCCCACTTCATATTTCTTTCCGAAGAGGAGGCCGCGGATCATAAGGTCCTCGAGGGGGTTTTCTGAGTTGTCGACAGCTATGAACTCAAAGTGGAAGTAATCGAAGGGGCGCGTATAGCCATAGCCGGGTTTCCCGGGAAGCCCGTAGGCCATGGAAAAGTCCACGGTCGCATCGCCCCGTCTGATGGGACTCGACTCGCCCTGGTCGTTCAGGTCCGAACTCAGAGTTGCGCCGAGCCGGAGGCGCCAGAAGGTGGCCGGATTATGGCTCGGGAAGATGGATTTGAAGTCGTCGCCAAAGACTAGGCGGTTGAAGCCCAGGGGTGGCGAAAGCACCGCTGCGCATATCTCACGCCAGAGCTCAGGCTTGCCGCCATCGCCTTCGAGAATCATGCTGGCCATCCGGAAGAGTGGCTCCCCGAAGAAGCTTCCGGCAATGCCGCTGGCAATCTGGTCATTGACGGAAGGTGGCGTAGTCTCACCGCCCGTCTCCCAGAGAAAACTGCCTGCGAAGGTATAGGCGGAGGATTCCCAGAAGCTGAGGCCGGCCGATCGTGCGAATCCGTAGTACATGGATCCCTGATAAGGATGCTTGAACTGGTTCGTGGAGAAGTTGTCCTGGTCAGACCCCCAAGGGCCGTGGACAACATGATCCCAGAAGGTTGACGGGTTCGTGTCGTAGACTTTCTTCCCACCCTCAACCTCGTTGGGGTAGGCGAATCGGTCATACCCGTTGAGGAGAAGGATGAAGGCCGGGATTTCAAGCGCCGGTACAAGGTAGCTCTTGCCCGCGCCAGTCTCCCAGGACAGACCCGGCTTAGGCGCTTCGGGAGCGCCTGCAGCAATGGACTCCCCGGCAAGGCAAACGCTCGGTCCGAACATGATAAGTGCGACGACGATAGCCAATAGGTATCGGCTGGCATAAGTATAACGGGATTTACCCAGACCCACCGCATGGGTGAGCCTGCCCGCTGCCTGTGCTCTATTGCTGCCGTCTGGT
>CAIVSK010000031.1 GCA_903908495.1 Akkermansiaceae bacterium | reverse complement strand
CTCAAGACCACCGTCGGTCCTTCCATCTCTACCAACCGCGGCATCACCGTCGGCTCCTCCGGCGCCACCCTCGACAACTCGACGGCCGGCAGCGGCACGAACTTCAACCTCAACTCCAAGATCACCGGCACCGGCGCCCTGACCCTCATGGCCAATGGTGACACCTCCGACTCCGGCGGCGGCGTCGGCGGCAACCTCAGCCTGCTCAACTCGTCCAATGACTTCACCGGCAACGTCACCATCCAGTCGGGCGTCGTGAATTTCGGCAGCGACGCGTCATTCGGCAACACCGCCAACACCATCACCGTCCAGGGCGGCGGATTGGTCTGCACTGCCTCCACCAACAGCCTCGCAGCCGCCCGCTCCATCATTCTGGCGGGCGGTGGCAACAAGATCTTCCGCACTTATGGATCGTCCACCTTTACCGTCAATGGTCCCATTTCCGGCAGCGGCAACGTGCGCCACACCGACGGCGGCACCCTCGTCCTCAACGGCACCAACTCCTTCACCGGCAATATCGACAACGTCCGCGGCAACCTCACCTTGTCGAACTCCGCCCACACCGGCAACGTCACCAACACCTCTGGCACCCTCGTCCTCAACGCCGGCAACACCTACACCGGCTATACCCACGTCAGCACCAGCACCACCTTGCGCCTTGACGCCGACAACTCCCTGCCCGACGGCACCACCGTGCTGATGTACGGCAGCACCACCTTCAATGCCAACGGCAAGACCGACACCCTCGGTTCACTGACCACGGGATCCTCCGGCGACAGCACCGCCACCATCAACCTCGGCTCCGGCGCCAACCTGACATTCACTAACAACAGCCTGCCCGCAGGCATGACCGGCGGCTACAGCAACGCCACCTTTCACGGCAAGATCACCGGCAGCGGCAACATCACCTACGACCACGCCACCACCAACAACGCGCAGTGGGACTGGTTCAGCACCACCAACGACTTCAGCGGCACGGTCACGCTCACGCAAGGCCGCCTGCGGGTCATCTCCGACGCCGCCCTCGGCAACACCGCCAATGACCTCGTGTTCAACGGCGCCCCCGTGGCCACTTTCGGCAACCAGGAGGGCAAGGCCAGCATCCAAGTCACCAGCGGGACCGACCTGACCCTCGGCACCGGCCGCGACGTCATCCTCAACACCGGCAAGGAGGGCACCATGTACGTCTGGGGTAGCACCACCATGACGCTCAACGGCAAGGTCACTGGCGGCGGCAACCTGCGCAAGGAAGACGGCGGCATCCTGCTGCTCAACAACGCCACCAACGACTGGAGCGGTCAAACCGTATTGGTATCCGGCGAAATCCGCGTCGGCATCGCCGGTGGCCTCTCGCCCGCAACCACTCCGGTCGTTGCCGGTGGCACGCTCAACCTCAATGGCATCGCCTCGTCCGTCACAGGTCTGTCCGGCGGTGGCAACACCGGCGGCGTCCTCGGTGGTGGCACCACCCTGACCGTCACTGGTTCCGGCAATTACGACTATTCCGGCCGGGTCACCGACACCTACGGCGGTGGCAACAACGGTGTGATCGTTAGATACGCCAGCACGGGTTCCCTCACGCTGTCCGGCACCCAGGACAACTCCGGCGGCCGTGCCGCCGTCGATTCCGGCACCCTCATTCTCGGGAAAACCTCAACCGGTTCCGTCCACGCCGTCGGCGCCAACAACGTCACCGCCCTCACCATCAACGGCGGCATCTGCCAACTCGGCGGCACTGGCGGCGACCAAATCTTCACCGATGCCAATGTCAATATGACCGGTGGGACCTTCGACCTCAATCAACGCAGCGAAGGTTTCCGCGGTCTGACAGGAACCGCCGGCACCATCCGCAACGACGGCGCGTCGGTCTCGCTGCTGACGGTGGGTGAAAATTCGGGTTCCGGCGACAATTTCGTTTTCGCCGGATCGATCACCAACGGCACCTCGCCCGTAGCCCTGACCAAAACCGGAGCCGGCATGCAAACCCTCACCGGCACCAACACCTACGACGGTGCCACTACCGTCAATGGCGGCACCCTCCGCGTGCAGGGTAGTCTCGGCAACACCCCGACCACCGTCGCGGGCACCATCGCCGGCAATGGCTCGATCGGTGCCCAGGTCAGCCTGCTCAGCGGAGCTCAAATCGCCACCGCCATCTCCAACTGGACCGGCGCCGCGGGCAGCGGTTTTGACGATCTGGCCGTCGAGTCGCTGGTCCTTAATTCCGGACCGCACGCCATCACCATCGACATCACCACCCTCGTCAATTTCTCCGAGACCACCAGAACCTTCCCCGTCCTCACCACCACCGGCGGCATCACCGGATTCAACGCCTCCGACATCACGATTTCCGTTCCCGGCTTCACCGGAACCGGAACCTGGTCCGTCCAACAGACCGGCAACAATCTGGAACTCGTCTACTCCGCCATCCCTTATGATACGTGGGCCGCAGCCAAGGGCCTCACGTCCGCGAACAACGGCAAAACGCAGGACCCCGACGGCGATGGTCGCTCCAACCTCCAGGAGTTCGCTTTCGACGGCGATCCGCTCAGCGCCACCAACGACGGGAAAATCGTGGCCGCACTTGGGGACCCCGACGGGGCCGGCCCCGAAACCAGCGCCCTCATCCTCACCCTGCCGGTCCGCGACGGCGCTGTCTTCTCCGGCCCTGGCGACCTCGTTTCCACCGCGGTCGACGGGCTCATCTATTTGATGCAAGGATCCGCCGGCATGGCTGATTTCACGACCATGGACATCACCGAGGTTAGCCCTGCCCTCAGCACTGGTTTGCCAAGCCTCTCGCCGGGTTGGAGCTACCGCAGCTTCCGCACACCGGGATCACCCGCTGATCCGAATGACAGCGCCTTCATCCGCGTTGGCGTGCAACAGGCACCCTGATCCACATCCGACAACGGCGTGGTGCTGTGGTTCGCCGGCGGCCTCAGATCCACGCCGAACCACCTGCCCGCCCGACACCGATTCCGAAATCGGAAGAGAAGACTTCGATCTATCTACTCCTCGGCTCACCCTAAAGGTATCTGCCAAATAATTCATGACTCTTTCATCAAATGTGTAATCTGTGTAATTTGTGGTTCCTATCTTCCTTTCTGGCATGAACGCCGGGCCGCCGATCAGAGTGGCAGTGGTAACTGCCAGGTGATCTTGACATTCCGCTGCCGTTCCTCTGACCTCCGGGCATCGCGGGGATCGCCGGAACCTTTTTTGCGGCACAGCGGTTCTGGGGGAACTGGCTCGTCAGCCTGGGCTGCGTTTTGGTCGGACCGGTGATGATCGCCTATGGCTTCCAACTCGACCGAGATGACGGCTAACAAGGGGATCTCACGACCCACCGCGGGCTAGGTGCCAGGCCGACCACACGGCCGCGCAATGGGCGACAATACAGTGCTTGATTGCCACGGAGCTCTGCGGTTCTTGCCGCCAGCAACGTGGCGATCGGATTTATGGATCCGATTTCAGGCTGGCGCTCCCGGCGGCCG
>CAIVSK010000030.1 GCA_903908495.1 Akkermansiaceae bacterium | reverse complement strand
GTGTACGATCCGCACGCCCCCGCGGGAACAGTGCCGCCGATCACTTCGGACGAACTCTGGCGGCGGCTGGCGGATTTTTTGCGTGAACTCGTGCCAGTGGCCGAGGAGGCCGGCGTGACGCTGGCGGCGCACCCGGACGATCCGCCGACGCCGACCATGCGCGGCCAGCCCCGGCTGGTCTACCAGCCGCAACACTACCAGCGCCTGCTCGACCTTCAGTCCAGCCCGGCCAATGCGCTGGAGTTTTGCGTCGGCACGCTGGCGGAAATGACCGCGGGTGACATTTACGAGACGGTCGACTACTACAGCCGGCAGGGGCGGCTGGCGTATGTGCATCTGCGCAACATCACCGGCAAAGTGCCGCATTACCGCGAGACCTTCATTGACGACGGCGACGTTGACATGGTGCGCGTCCTCCGGATTTTGAAGCAAAACGGTTTCGCCGGAGTCATCACTCCCGATCACACCCCCCAGTTCGCCTGCGCGGCCCCCTGGCACGCCGGCATGGCCTACGCGCTGGGCTATATCCAGGCGGCGTTGAAAACCCTGGGCTAAGCCGTGGCTGTTGGGCGCCAGAAGATGCCGCTTTACGCCATCTGGCGGTTCCCTTACCCAAAACCAGTAAAGTGCGCGAGCGATGTCCCGGGTTAGGGCCACAAGTTGTCACAAATTGCCGTTTGGGGGACGCTTTGGGCACAATTTGGGCTCCGCAAAATGTCGCATTTTCCCGCGCACCCAAGCTGGCCTTAACTTAGGAAAACGCGACTCGCCTTGGCTCGATCAATCAGAACAACGCGGCGGCGGGCGTAAAATTGTCTTCGTCGTCGAGGCCGAACGCCGGACCGCGCTGCCAACCCAACATGCAAGCACTGCTCACTAATACTTCCCTTTCAGGCAGTTGACGACGCGCGAAACGGCGATCCCAGTACGCTCGGAAACTCTCCGGTAGTCAGGTGTAAATTCGGCGAACGGTGTAACCATATCCGAATAGCTGGCCCTGCGCACCGGGGGGGGCGGGTAAGACCCCATTCTCCCGTTGGGGGTTACCAGCTAAGCTGGCTGTCTTTTCAGCGAACCTTGAAGACGGATCAGCGAGACGTCTTTGCCCTCGCTGTACTGAATAAAACCATGCACACCATCTCTGTTTACCGACTGGCGAGTGTCCTCGCCGTCACGACGTTGCTGGGAATCGGGTTCCCGGCTTCCGCCCGCGCCGCGACATTCCCGCCGCTTAACGATCCCGCCACCAACGAGGCGCACTCCGGAAAATTCGTCTGGGCTGAACTGTTTACGGCCGATTCCGCGGCCGCGACGAAATTCTATTCCGGCGTGTTCGGCTGGACCGCGGTCACGCTCGACCAGCATGGCGTGACCTACACCGTGTTTAGCAATGGGAACCATCCAGTCGCCGGATTGAGGCAGCGCTCCGTGCCGGCCGCAACGCGCGCCGCCCGCTGGATCAATTACATCGCCGTCACCGACATCACCTTGGCTCTTTCGCGCGTGACGAAGGCGGGGGGAGAGGTACGCGCGCCAGCCCGCGAATTCCCGCAGATCGGCTCGCAGGCGATCATTACGGACAACGAGGGTTCCCCCGTCGGCCTTCTCCAGTCGAGTTCAGGCGATTCCGCCGATACCGAGCCGACGCCCGGCGACTGGAATTGGTTTCACCTCTTTGTGAAAAACCCACCGGCCGCAGCCGATTTTTACCGGCAGGTCTTCAGCTATGATGTGGCGCCGGACACCCGCACGGGAAAGAAGAACGAATTACTGCTTTCAAGCGGGACGTTCAATCGCGGCGGCATCTCCGCCCTCCCGGATCGCGAGGATGCCAAACCCGGCTGGCTGGGCGTCATCCGCGTCACGAATCTCGACGAGACGCTCGCGCGGGTCCCGGCGCTCAGCGGGGAAGTCGTGGTGGCGCCGCACGACGCGGCATTGGGAAGCCGTTTTGCCGTCATTGCCGATCCTACCGGCGGCACCGTCGGCGTGGTGGAATACGTAAACAACACCAACCCCGTCAACCGCCCATGAAAAACATCAAAAAGATTCTCCTCGGCGCCTTTGTCTTGTTCAGCCTGCAATTTGTGCTGGTCGGTTGCCTCGTGGGAGGAGGAGGCTATCGTGGTGGCGGCGGACCGTGGTTTCACGACGGTCCGTGGATGGACGGCGGTCGCGGGGGCGTCGCGCATGTCGACATCCATCCGCCGGGGTTCCGGCGCTGATTCAAGCGGCTGGGTGAGCTGATAGGCAGGCTTGGCAGTGCGCCTCTTTCGCGCGTTGCCCAGAACCATGATCAACTCGGTATATGGATTGGAACTTATGAGACGCTAGCAGCCTGTCTGGAGATATGCGGGGTTATTGTAAGGATGGATCGCGTCTGGGTAAAGATGGGTGAGGACGGTGCTAAGCCGGCTATGCCCGCCGTGCCGTAATGCGCTTTCTTGTTGCTGCAAAATGCGTCATCTCGTCATGACCATTTTGGGCTCCAAATCCTGTCGCTTTTTTCGCTGAAAAGCTGACCACTACAAGTTGTCGCCCCCGTTTGGACACTACAAGATGTCGCTTTACGCCCTCTGGTGGTTCCCTTACCAAAAGCCCACTCCGGGCCTGTAGCTCAACGGTCAGAGCAGAGGACTCATAATCCTTTGGTTCTGGGTTCGAATCCCAGCAGGCCCACTAACCCCGCACAGAAGTTGGTGGGACAAGGGGATGAGAACCCCTGGGTTCGACGCAGCCCGCGCAGCGGGCGAAGATGGATCGACCGAAGGTCGTGGGCGCAGCCCTGAGCAAAGCGAATCAATCCCAGCAGGCCCATTCCGCGCCGCGGAAAGGTGCTGGAATGTGGGGCGTGACACATACCTTGGCCATGCCGGTCAAGGTATACGTCAATTGCGAACCAGTCGCGCGAGCATGTCGCCAATTCGAACCGCTTCGCGGTTTGCCAATAGGCTGCTCCTTAAAGAGGACGGCGCCCACCTTGATCGGAGCAGGACTTGCACTTACTCTTGAAAGCGGGTGGGTGGCGCCACGTTCACTTCTTTTTCGTGATGGTCGCGCTCGACACCGCCGCCAGCATCGCGACGAAATCGGATCCCTTCTCGTCGTCCGCGGCTAAGCTGACGGCCGCCATCAAGTCGTCGCTGAACTGGATGATGCCGACGCCGACCATCTTGAATTCATCGTGCTTTGCCGGCTGCCCGACCATCGACGCATCGGTGAAGACGCAGTAGCATCCGTAGCCGCCGCCCGAAATGGCGAACTCGCGGATCACCTTCTTCTTCTCAACCGAGGCGCCCACAAACTGGTCGCAGAGCGCGATGACCCCCGCCTGAACCTTCTCCTTGGAGACGGGCTCGGGCGTTGGTGCGAACGCAATATTCATTATGCATTTCGCATTCTCGTTGCTAGGGGGCGAGAGCGTGACGGCATAGCCGCTGTCCTCCACCTTCTGGGCAGAAAATTTCCAGCCCTTGGGAACGGTGATTCCAAACACGCCGTGCAGACCGAGGTCCAGCGTCTCGGCGGACGCGACAATTGGAATAAGAACAAGAACAGTGAGTGCAATGAGTCGTTTCATTTGAATATCGATGGATGCCGTCGTTTGGGGAAACAGCGCTCCTTGTCGGTTCCTAACAACAATGCAGATTGGTTTCTTTCGGCAAGCTTCGCTTACATTCGCTCACCGACGTGTAGCCGCGCCGCGCCGCCGGGCCTTCCAGGCAACTTCACGAGCGAGCCGATAGGCGGCTTAGCTGGCCGGCGCCGATCGACCCCAAATCTAAACCAAGCGAACCTTGCAGTCTCGCGCTGCGCTTTAGTCTGGTAGACTGGCGCAAACAACGTCTCCACTAGCCAGACGATTGCTATCCTATAATCGGGGCCAACTATTGGTTCACTTCGGTTATTTGGGCCAACTGATGCTTCTGAGCTCAAGAACCGGGAGGGTTTTCCTCCGCGCAAGCGTGGCCAACTCTTCATTCCCGTTGCGGCAAACCAAGGTTCAATCGACCCCTTGGTGTGTGCCGCACCAGAACCGTCCGCTGCTCTTGGGTCACGGAATGATCCGCCCGTCGGGATTGAATCGGAGGTGCGTGCCTTTGGGATAAGTGCGTCCATCGCGCACGAGTTCCTCGCTGAGGACGCAATTCTTGAGCCGGCCGTTTTCATGCAGCCAAATCGATTCGCTGAAGACGCCGGCTTTGCAGGAAATGTCCTGGATGCGGGTGTCGTGGCGCAGAAAATACTGTTTCAGGGCTCCGCCGGGATAAAACGCGGCCTGGACGCCTTCGGATCCGCCGCTGCCGCGACACAAATGGCCCTGCACCTCGGTGTCGCGCGGAAACGCGCAGACCGTGACGACGCCGTCCTCGTTTTGGAACACCCAGGTTTCGGCGGGAATTTTGACCCGCCCAAGGTCGATTTCCCGGGATGCGGTGAAACCGGCTGGCACGCCGTTGGAGTGGAGGTGGACCCATCCCCGCTTGCAGGGGCGACCGCCGATGAGCGTGTCCTCCTTCAGCAGGCCGATCACCAGACCGTTGTCCTCCATTCTCACCTTGCTGAAGGCGACGCCCTTCACGGTGACCTCGTGTTGCCAGTCGAAGCAGCCCGCGAGGAGAAGTGCCGCTGCCTGAAACAAAAGCAGTGTGAGCCAATTGGATTTCGTTGTTCTCATGGGTGCTTGCTGTCCTCGAAGCGGTTGATGGTCATCGTTACCGGGCGGTCGATGCGGAAAGAATACGCGATCCGGGGCCGAGGTGAAAATTGATAAACTTGATGCGAATCGTCCGCTTGAACCAATGGCGCAACTGGTTGGAGCTATGCGCCAATTGAGACCCTGTCCGGGGCGGCTTTAGCCATTTTTGTGGCCGGCTAAAGCGTCATTCACCAACCGGTGAAAAAACACCCGGGGTGCCCGGCCGGCCACGGGGCTCACCGTGTGAGAACCACGGCCGCGTGGCGGGCAATGGACGGTGTGGGCAGCCGCAGAAGGCCACCCTGGTGCGCAATGGTGGTCGCTGCGGCGGGAATGCCTTTGAGTGTGTCCCACCACGTGACGTGCCAGGTGCCGGCGGGCACCTCCTCGATGAGTAAGGTCCCCGTAGCCGGCGCCGGCGCTTGGAGGGCAAACACCCCGGTGCGGTGCCACACCCAGAGCGCGATAAAATCGCCACCCCGCTTGCCAACCGCGGCAAGAACCGGGGTGTCGAGCCCCAGGTCGATCCCACTCAAATCAAACCAGTCGGGGCCGCCCGGGTTTTCCACGACGATGGTATGCGCCCCTGCGGTGGCTGAAAACGAAAGTTCTGCCGCGTTCGGCGCCGTGCTGCCGCCCGAGTCAGCCGGCCGCGCCGGCCAGGATTTTTCAGCGACGGTATTACCATCGAGAGACACCCGAATGGTGGCACCCCTCTTGCCGGTGTCGGCGATGTGCAGCCGGAGCGTGACGGGCGCGGGAAAATCAATGTGGTAGATGGCGCGGCCCGGATAACCTTCGGCCAAGCTGTCAGGCGAGCCGACATAGATCCGCGGGATGTCCGCATATTCGATAGGCTGGCGCCCATCGAGCGGCACCGTGATTTCGGGAGCAGGACGGCGCTCCCATGTCTGCCCACCGACCAGCACCAGCGGCACACGGGTGGCGCACTCGACGACCGCCGAGAACGGCGTGAGCTGCTCGCGTTGGCCAAGTCCGGTGGCGGTGAGGAACCGGGCGACGGCCCCGAGTTCGTCGATCCTCCCCTTTTCCATGAGCCGCGCGCCGTTCCAAGGTTGGGCCGGGTAACGTCCCTGGCCCATGAGGCTGGACCAGACGGGCGGCACTTGCCCGACGCCGGAAGCTTTCTCCTCCGGCGTGAGCAGGGTGGTATTTTCGTCACCCATCTCCCCGTAGAAGACTGGCCGGTCCAGCTTGGCCGGTGCCGGCTCGAACCGGCGCACACCCGCCAGCAGGTTGGTGGGATAGAGATGCGGCTGAAAATAATCCATGTCCGCATAGATGGGACTGCGCAGGTTTTCGGTGCTGGTCGTGATGAGATGATGGTAGGGATCGATCGAGCGGATGAAGGCGGCCATCTCCGCATGCCAACGGGCGACGGCGTCCTCGTGGTGGCGGAGGCTGATGGCATCGACCCAGTGCACCTCGTTGAAGAGTTCCCACGCCAGCACCGCGGGCGAGTAACCCCAACGGGCGACCACATAGCGGTATTTCAGCGCCGTGAGTCCTTTCGCCACCGGCGACGTGAAGAACTCGTCGGGCGAATGGAGAAAACCGCCGGGGTTGGCGGCATTCCACGGATTGTCGCTCCAACTGGAATCAGCGCCGGTGGAATATTGCCCATGATGCTGCAATACAATTTGCAGATAGACGCCCTTATCCTCGGCGAGAGAAACGATCGTATCCCAGTCCGCGGCCACGCGCAGGTCGAAGATGCCCGGCGGCGGCGATTTGCCCATGTCTTCGGGTAGCCAGTCGAGATTGAGGCCGCTCCAGTGCACCATCCAGATGCGCGTCCAATTGAGGCCGGCCTTGGCGAAGTCCTCAAGCATCCGGCGGTAAGACTCAATGCGCCCGGCGCTTGCCCAGGCGAGGTTCGCTCCAATCGGTACATAAGTGGCCCCGTTTGAGAGGACCAGGCGTGCAGGGTTGCCCGCGGCACACCGCACCGCCGGGCGATCCTCGACCGCGCGGATGCGGACTTTGTCGTGGCCTACTAATTTTGCGGTAAGCACGACCGTCCGGTCTTTGATGACTTCTGTGATTTTATCGAGCCGGTATTCGCCCGGTGCCTCAGCACGAGCGCGCACCGCGAACTGTTCCCCGCCCGTGAAGAACGCCGGCAGTCGCACCGTCTGCCCGGAAGGGGTGACGACCTCCGCCCAGATATCGCGCGCGAAGGGATTGCCTTGGCCGGCCGGGACCGTGAAGGCGAAGGTGACCGGTTCCGGGGCGGCCTTGGCCATCGTCGCCAGGAAGGGCAGCATCCAGAGAACGAAGCAGGCAAAAGAAAGACGGCGAGAACAGAGACTCATGTTTGCGTGGAAAGACAAGAGGACCTCGTAACACGAGTAAGGAAAGCGGCTGCCGATCACCAGGGCGAGCGTCCAAAATTCTCCTGAGACTTGCGGGCCCAGACATTCTGATCCCTGGATTCCAAGAACAGCTTCCCTGACCGACGGCACCGCCGGAAATATCGCCGCCCGAGAACAAGCCCGGCGGTTTGCCCCCGGGTGTTGGTCTCATGCGCTGATTTCGTCCGGGCCTGGTTCGGCGCAATGAATGACGAATTGAGGTTTGCGGTCGCGCCGATCCCAGAGACCCTATACTGTCCAAGCCACCAATATCCCCCGCCACCCTGCGGTGTTTCCCGGAGAATCCGTTCATGAGCCAACTGCCGCTTCCGCCTGAAGACAGGCTGAGTCCTGCGATGAGAGTTTTCGCCCGGCTGCTGCCGGTCCTTTTATCCTTGAGCACCGGCCCACTGATTGGAGCCTCTACTTCTAAGGATTCCATGCTCGGCTTTTTCGAAAACCATGGCGACATCGGCGACGCCCACCTGGCTGGTTCGGTGGAATATGATCCGGTGCACAAGAGTTACCTCGTGGCGGGCGGCGGCGAAAACATGTGGTCCGGCAAGGACGGGTTTCATTTTGTCTGGAAGCGGGTGTCAGGTGACGTCTCGCTCGCCGCCGACATCCGCTGGATCGGCACCGGCGGCAACGCGCATCGCAAGGCGGGCCTGATCATCCGTCAAAGCCTCGACGCCGATTCGTCCTATGTGGATGCAGTCATCCATGGCGACGGCCTCACCTCGATTCAATATCGGGAGGCGCCGGGTGACATCACCCACGAGGTCCAGGC
>CAIVSK010000029.1 GCA_903908495.1 Akkermansiaceae bacterium | reverse complement strand
CTGCTCGGCCAGTTGCTCGATTTTCTTTGGCGTCAGTGGACCTCGCTGGGCGTTCCGGGAAACCGTGCCTCCGAGGGCGATTGGATCATCGATCCCGAATCCCTCGTGCTGATTACCACCGAGATCGGGCGCCACGACGCCCGCCTGCTCGATCTGGCAATCGACTGGCTCCATTCCCACGGGCGGGGAATCAATTTGCAGCGCCTGCGCCGCCTCCAGGGCCAATGGCCGAACTCCGACGAACGGGTCCTGAGCGGGATCGCCGAAATTCTCGCCGAGCAGTCCGTCCTGCGGAAATGGCAGTCTTTGCGCGAAACCCATCCTTTCGCCGACCCGCCCGAGCCATTGTTTATTTCCCACACAGGCGCCTCGCCGCCTGTGTTCGGGGATCCCGACCCACGCTTTGAGAAATTCGGCCTGCTGCGCACCCGCTGGGAACCGCGGGCCGTCTGCCAGCTCCCCCGGGCCGACCGGCCCGGCAATCTGCTCTGCACCTTGCGTGCGCTGTTCGGAGTGAATGCGCGGGCCGAGATCATGGCCTGGCTGCTCACGCACGAGTCCGGACACCCGGCGGCGATTGCTACGGATACCGGCTATTTTTCGAAATCCATCCAAGTGACCCTCAACGAGATGGAACAATCGTGTCATGTCCGTTCCGAAAGGGATGGCAGGGAGAAGAAATTCCGCCTCAATCGCCAGGACTGGAGCTTTCTGATCACCTGGCCGGAAGCCAGCGGTTTCCCCCGCTGGATCAACTGGCCACCTGTCTTCTATTTTGCTTTTCGAACCTTGCAGTTGCTAGGCAAGGCCGACACACCCGGTGCTTCCGAACACCTCCAGGCAATCCAGCAACGCGGATTCCTCGATGAGATCGCCCCAGCCCTCCGCGAATCCGGCCTCCGCCATACCATGACCGCAAACCGCGATCTCACCGGCAGCCAGCTCACCGATGCCATTCTGCGGGATGTTGGGAAATTGGGTCGATTGCTCGAGTCCGATTTTGCAAACAGTTAGCCAGATTAAACCATGCCCGACGAACTCCTCTCGACCGCCCAATTCCGCGAAACCCGCGGGACGGGCTTTTTCCGTGTTTTGGCCGAGAATAATTCGCCGTTTTACGTCGATGTCCTCGACGGTCTGGAGCGCGAGTCCTCGGACCGGGCCGATGGAATTGCCCGGGAAGCGTCCATCCCTCACTCTGACGTCATCACCATGGCAGCATGAGTAATTTCTGATTCCAAAGTTCAAAGATTGAAAATTCATCGTGGCAGGCTTCGTAACAACCAGATAATCTAACGCATCACCATGACAAAGCCTTACACGCAATTCACAAAACAAAATCTGAAGCTGGCTCTTGCCCATTACAAAGCCACCAAAAAGATTCGGGATGTCCTTCTTGTTTGTTTCGATCAGCACGGGAACTGGTATGGTTCTCACGGATTGCTTGGAAAGCAGGAATGCAACAAGCTTTCCAAGGAGATTATACCCGCCAACCGTATGGTTAAAATCAAGACAAATGGGCAAACAGTTCTGCTTTGTTCGTTTCGAGATAGTTCGAAGAATACCCTCGAACTGAAATACCACCATGTGGCTTCTTTGATTATAATTAATGACGTTCGGCATCTCTACCTACCTAATCTGCTAACGACAGGTTCGGATATTATTGCCGACTCAGTTACGTTTTATTCTCCGAACCTGCAAACAGTTGCGGGAGATCTGTGTATCGACTCAGCTACATCCATAAATGTTCCAAACCTGCGAACGGTTGAGGGGGACCTGAATGCTGAATCAGCTACTGAATTCGATTCCCCTAATTTGGAAACTGTTCTGAGAGATATGCGTACAATGTTCGCTACATCCTTGAATGTTCCGAACCTGCGAACCGTTGGGGGAGATCTGATTGTTTGCTCAGCTACAGCTTTTTATGCTCCGATGCTACAGACGGTTGAGGGGGAGCTGGATGCTGATGACGCTACATCCTTCAATGCTCCGATGCTGCAAACGGTTGATATATTGGGTGCTGCCCTAGCTACATCTTTCAATGCTCCGGTGCTACGAACCGTTAACGTCTTGTTTGCTGAATCAGCGACATCCTTCAATGCTCCGATGCTACAAACGGTTGAGGGGGCCTTCTATGTCCCCTCAGCTATGTCTTTTAATGTTCCGAATCTTAAAATGGTGAAAGAACATCTGAACGCCGACTCAACCACCAGATTCTGTGCGCCCAACCTGAAAACAGTGAAAAGCTATCTGAACGCCAAATCAGCCACCACCTTCTGTGCGCCGAACCTACAAACAGTAAATGGCGATCTGAACGCCGAATCAGCCACTAGCTTTTTTGCACCGAAACTGAAAACGGTAAGCGGCTCACTGAATGCCAACTCAGCGAAAACCATCAACGCGCCGAAGTTACAAACAGTAAATGGCGATCTGAATGCCGAATCAGCCACCACATTCCATGCACCAAAACTTGTGACGCTAGATGGAATACTAAACCTACGAAATACCACGATGCGAAAGCTCATGGTAAAGAGCCTGTTCGCTCGCAGAAAGTTCGCTGAAACAATATAGCTATAGTTCCTTATCTTCTTCTGGATCGCCTCAAACCTCATCCATGAATTCCTCACGCTGATCAAGTTTTTCGGATGCTCAGAAACCGGCAGCTTGTCCGACGCGCTTCTAATTTGCGTCTTCATCCGAGTAAAACCAACCATCGTTAGAAGATCGACTGAAATCTTCATTATCAGACGCCAATTCTTCTTGCATGCGATCGCTTTCACGCAGCTCGTGATCCACGTCGCAATATTCGTCATGATCATCGTCACGGAGCTGCATCATATATAATTGATCTTCTAACCAGCAAATATGGGCCGAGTTCGCGTCGATAGGGCGAGCCGAACGACGCTGGGTGACCGTAGAATTTTTTGATGGGAGCTTGAACCAAAGGTACGAATTTCTCGTTCTCCTTGCCTCTTTGACCGCATCAAGAAGAGAAACGATCTCGCTTTGGGGACAAGCATCCTCTTTGCCGACGAGCATTTCCGCAGCATCACAAGAAATCGAACTAGCATCACGTAAGTCTATCGAATCGGGATCGAGAAGATAGCGTTTCACATGTTCAACTTCGATCCTACGGGGAACAATCAATTCTAAATCAATACTTGTAATAATCTTTCTTGTCGTCCCTGCATGTGCGAGAGATCTTGCCCTAGCACTAATAAATATCTTTGCGGTATTAACGGACACGTTTTTGACTCCCTTCAAGTAAACTATTCCATTTCCGGCTGACAAGATTTCGGCTACATCGTCGTCCACTCTTGAAAGACCATTGAGATGTATAATATTACTTGAGCCATTCACAAGAGCGTTGGCGATCTCCGGAGAAAGACTCGCCAAACCATTTAGCGAAAGCTCCCTAACGGTCTTTGATAAACGATGCGCGCACTCAACAGAAATGTTATATATTCCATTAAGATATAGAACCCCAGACCTTCCCTCGAACGAATCTGCGACCGCGGGATCAATAGTTTTCAGTCCATTGAGCGCAATCGCAAAGCTGTGTTCCGCAAGAATTCTAGCTGTGGTTGGCCTAATTTCTGTTAGACCGTCGAAGAACAGGTCTCCAGGGTATCCTATATTAGATTTAGTATTCACCAAGAAGCTAGCAAGACCATCGGTAATATGACCTAATATTTTTGGAATCCCGAGATTTGAATTCCTTATAATAATATTAGATAATTCATCATCAGTAATTTGGTTTCCACTTGTTTCCGAACCTGAGGGATGAGGCTGTCTCTGAAACTTGATACCGTTAAATGAAGAGATCCTAATTCTTTCCGCAACCGTGCTGACAACAACATCTCTTGACCTATTAAAGTCTCCACAAACAGTATTTTCTAACCAAGTAGAATTCAACACTACTTTCCATTCAAAAACGTCCATTTGAACCATTTTCGTTTTCCCAATAAAAAATTTTGCTCCTGGGTAAATCGATTTTAGGTGCCGTATAATGATGCACTCTTGGACAACATTTTTGTAAGTTCCGAGTCCGCCTATTTTAGCTAGTAAAGACTCTGATGGGCTCGCTGTTTCGTGAATTGCTTCAATTTGTCCGGACGAACCCACGATCAAAGGTGAATCGGCAACAAGTGAGGTATGCTCTACTTCAGTCCGGGCCGCGCTTACATTCAGATCTTCATTTTTCATGAGCATAATTATGGATGATATTGTTCATGGATTGCTATTTTCATGATTGCTGGCGACCACGAAAGTCCTTGGTTGAGATGCAGAAAAATGTTTCCACTGCCCTCTGCATATGATCCGCAGCGCGGTTGGTGAACGGGCCACTGGGAGACTTCTCCGGAGGCATCCTGCCGGCAATCACAGCAGCCACCCGATCCGGCATGAGCCGTATATTGCTGGTGCCCCCTGACGCCAATACTGGCAGCGTGCCACAAAGACGTCCGAGAACGGAATTTCGTTCATGGTTTGGATAAATCATTGCGTTGGTGCGCAAGGGTAGTCAACAAGGTGGGGCAAGCAAGGTAAAACCTTCGTGATGCTACAGATGTAAATATGGCGGCATTTTGGATACACAAAACTCACCCAATCCACATCTCCAAATCTGACATTCCCCTTGGCCCCTTCCGCGATCTGGCGGGTGATGGTGATGGGAGCGCCCCAGCGCCGGGCGAGGAAAGCCGCGAGAACCACGTTATCCGGTGGCTGGAGCCGGACCGCTTGAAAGCGAGTCTGAAACCGTTCCGTTAGACTAGTCACGTCTAGGTTCGTGGTGCCGAGGAACGCGTGACCCGGCCTCATGCGGTCGAGGTGGGTGAGGAGCATGTCCTGGGCATTCTTCGAGCAGCGGTCGAGTTCATTGACGACTTTGATAGACCACGGGCCGAACATGGACGCATAGGCAAGCGAGCGAGTCCATTCACGGGCGACGTCAAGTCCGACTTCCCGGCCGTTCACGTTCTCGATGGCGGATGGGTGACTGGTGAGCGTGCGTGCGATCAGATTGACCAGACTCGTCTTGCCGATGCCGGGAGCGACTGAGATCAGGAGCTTGAGCGGCTGGTTGGGGTTGGCTTTCAGCCGTTCCGCCTACTGCATGCGCACATCCGCCACCTTTCCCGCCTGCCCGACGAAATCCGCGGGACAGGACGGGACAAAACAGGTAGGTGGGACTGGCGCCTTACGCGGCATCACCGGCCTCCTTGCTGGCGCGCATCCGCATCAGCATGTCGGCGATGGCCACCGCGCCTTTCCGATAGACGACCACGGCCAGCAACTCGCCATCTAAATACACGGCCCAATGGCGCGATTGGCGGTATTTGCGGATTTCGATCATGACCATGTCGCGCTCGTGGGGTTTGAGGTCGGTCACGTGCTGCATGCTGGATTTCAGGGGCGTAGAACATGCCTTCGAAAATGTTGGCGGGAAGGATGCGGCTGCAAACCCGCCCCCAGGGGCTGACACCTCACCAGGTGGCAGGCAGGCATGCCGTGATACGTGGGAACGTCACTGACAGCCGGATTTTCTCGCCAAGCAGGGTGGCGCTTAGTTGATCTTCCGTGTGAAGAGAAGGCGCCGACAACGGCAACCTGAATCCCTTGAGGAGCTTGCCGCTCAGGCGACGTATTGCGGGCAATGATGCTCGCATTCGATGTCGCACCTTGGAATGCCGCTAACAATTCGTCGGGCGCCTTGCCGCAGGCGCTCGTAGAGGGCGTGAATCGAGTAGTGACCAACGGGGCGCTTTGTCATCTGCGGGCGTAGTGCGAAAAACGAGGATTTCAGAGACTTCACCTTGAGCCGAATCGCCGAGATGGATTGGGGTCGGGAGGCGGCGGAATAGCCGATGCCGGGTAAGGATTGGGAGGAATCGGTGACGCTCTGGGTGCATTTGCCGGAATTCTGGCAACTTCCTCACGTTGCTTCCTCCGCCTTGGTTTGCACTCGCAGGATCTCGCTTCAGCATCTTCCCGCAGTCGATCCAGCGAAATTCGGATGTTTTGGGCTGCCAAAGCTCGTTCGCCTGAGGTCAGAACCGCGAACCTACCGCTATACATTTTTTATACATTTTTTTTGCATCAAACCGCATTTCACTGCATTTCGCTGCACTCACCTGCACTTTAAACATTTGTGTACAAGCATCATAAACCATTGAAACTGAATGGAATGATGATGGTGGGCAGAGTTGGATTCGAACCAACGTAGGCGTTAGCCAGCAGATTTACAGTCTGCCCCCTTTAGCCACTCGGGCATCTGCCCATCATCATCCGCACGTTGCCGCGCGGGCCGACGGTATGAGGGAGGGCGGCGGATTTGGCAAGCGAAAAATGTGGGAACGGAGGAAATTTATGCGAATGACCCACCGATCCACAGGCAACCCACCGATCCACAGGCAACCCACCGATCCACAGGCAACCCACCGATCCACAGGCAACCCACCGATCCACAGGCAATCCACCGATCCGCCGGCAACCCACCGATCCGCCGGCAACCCACCGATCCGCCGGCAACCCACCGATGCGCCGGCAACCCACCGGAGCAACCGGGGCCCGCTACCACAAGCCGAATTTCCCGTATGCCATGGCGTAGAGGCCCATGATGAAATTGGCGGCGGCGTGCATGATCACGCAAGCCCCGAGGTTCTTACTCCAAACGCAGAGGAAAAAGGTCAGGCTGCCGTATACCCAAGCCGCCGCCCAATCCAGCGGGCCATGCGAGAACACGAACAGGCCAGTAACGACGAGGTAGGACAGCCAAGAGCCGCGCCCAAACGGTTGCCGCCAATACTCGCCCTCCCAATCACAGATGAAACGCATCAGAAAGCCGCGCCAGAAAATCTCCTCCACCAGCGCCACCACCACCGCGGCTCGCAAGAAACGAAACCCCACCGCCGCCCAATACGCCAATGGGTTGTCAAACAAGCCCGGATTGAACCCGTCCTTACGCGCCGCCACCCCAAGCGCCCGCAACCAACCGTCGGTCTTGCCCGTAAATCCCAGGGCGTCGTAGAGTGTCGTGGGCAACAACCAAAAGCCAATTCCCACCGCCCCAAATGCAACCCCAATCAAACCCCATCGCCACGACCAATCAAAGGTGTAACAAGCCCAGTAACGGACCAGCAGGGCGATTGAAGCGATCGTTTGAAGCGGATAGACGAATTGAGCTGGATCCTGTCGCCACCAGGGGGCGTCGGGGTGTTTCCACTCGATGAGGTTGGCGAGCAACTGCAGCAGCAGCATGAAGGCCATGAAGATGGCGAGGGGCAGCACATGGGCGCGGGTGAGCACGACCGGGTCGTCGTTGGGCTGCGAAGAGGCGTGCATGGGCGTGTCAGAGGGCCTGGACGAAGCGCTCCATTTTGTCCATGGCGGTGCGCAGGTCGGTGAAGGCGGTGGCGTAACAGCAGCGCAGGAAGCCTTCGCCGGAAGGGCCGAAGGCACTGCCGGGCACGGCGGCGACGTTTTCCGCCTCGAGCAATCCCATGGCGAATTGCTTGCTGGAAAGGCCGGTGCTGCGGATATCCGGGAAGACATAGAAGGCACCGCCGGGGGTGTGGCAGTCGAGGCCGATCTGGTTGAGCCGGCTGACGATGAAATCGCGGCGCTGGTGGTAGCTGTCGCGCATGGCGAGCATGGCCGGGGTGCCATTTTCGAGGGCTTCGAGGGCGGCACATTGGCTCATGATGGGGGCGCAGAGCATCGAGTATTGATGGATTTTCATCATGGCCTCGATGA
This sequence comes from Akkermansiaceae bacterium, assembly GCA_903908495.1. Taxonomy (GTDB): domain Bacteria; phylum Verrucomicrobiota; class Verrucomicrobiia; order Verrucomicrobiales; family Akkermansiaceae; genus Luteolibacter. The sequence continues at coordinate 37,303 of CAIVSK010000029.1, read as the reverse complement.
TGGGCTGGGGGGCGCAGGCGTAGCCGAGGCGGAAGCCGGTCATGGCGAAGGCCTTGGAAAACCCGTGCAGCAAAACGGTGCGCTCGCGCATGCCTGGCAAGGAGGCGATGGACAGGTGGGTGAGGCCGTCGTAGCGCAGCTCGCTGTAGATTTCGTCGGTTAGAACGATCAGGTCGTGCTGGATAGCGAGTTTGGCGATGCCTTCGAGGTCATCGCGACTGGCGACGGCACCGGTGGGATTGGTGGGGAAATTGAGCATCAGCACGCGGGTTTGCGGGGTGATGGCGGCGGCGAGTTTTTCCGGCTTGAGTGAGAATGCGTCGGCCTTGTCGGTTTCCACGGCGACGGCGCGGCCATGTGCCAGCACGATGCTGGGGCTGTAGGAAACGTAGCAGGGTTCGTGGAAAACGACCTCGTCGCCGGGATTGAGCAAGGCCCGGAGCGCCAGATCGATCGCCTCGGACACGCCGACGGTGACGAGCACCTCGCGAGCCGGATCGTAGGCGACATCGAAGAAATTGCCGACGTAGCGGGCGATGGACTTGCGCAGCGAGAGCAGGCCGAGGTTGGAGGTGTAGGTGGTTTGGCCCTTTTCGAGCGAATAGATGGCGGCCTCGCGGATGTGCCATGGAGTGACGAAATCCGGTTCGCCCACGCCGAGGGAAATGATGCCCTCGCGGCCCTGCACGAGTTCGAAGAAATCACGAATCCCCGAGCGCGGGATGGCGGCGACGTTGCGGGCGATTTTGGCTTGATAGTCCATGGGGCGAGGCGGCATTGGAGCGGCGATGAGGGAGGAAGTCAAGAAGCGGCATGGAACTGGTGTGGAACGACACTAGCCAAGTGTCGTGTCTTTGCCAAAAACCATGCATCTCATCACGGCTCATTCGCGATGGGGACCACTTGCGCAAGGTGATTCGATATATCCGCCGCAATCCGGTGAAGGCGCATTTGGGGGAGGATGAGTATTCGCTGTGGGAGAGTGAGCTGGCGAAAGCGGTGAAGTAAGGGGAGAGGAGCGGGACTTGCCTAAGTCCCGCGTATTTCTCCTCAATGGGACTCCTTTCACACGGGACTTTGGCAAGTCCCGTTCCACGCCTTCACGCGGGACTTTGGCAAGTCCCGCTCCATGTCACATCCCCTTCGAGGACGGTGCCGGGGGGGAAGTGCGCGGCGCTTGTGACTGTTAGGGAGCGGCAGTGGAGCAGGCTCGGCACGCCAAGAGCATCGAGTTGATCGACGAGTTTGTAGTTATCGCAAAGCGTGATGACGGGGGGCACGCCGTGGCGGTCGGGGTGGAGGCGGACCTGGCCGTCGGCGTGGATTTGGTAGGCATCGGAGCGCAGGGCTAACAAATCAGCGGTGCTTTTGACCGGCGCGAAGCGGCTGCGTGGCACGGCGATGGCGGCGGCCCCGGCGAAGCATTCGATGGCGGCGCCCATGGCGGTCTCGAGTTGGATGACGGCGGGCGATGTCTTGTCGCGCGGATCGACGGTTTTGCGGTTGCGGATCATCGGCAGCGGCAGCACGCCGGCGTCGGCGGTGAGCTGGGCTTTGAGCAGATCCAGGCGCAGCCACAAGCTGTTGGTGTTGAAATAGCGGTGGCGCTCGATGTCCTGGAACGCCGCCAGATCGGCATCCGGGCACTGAGCCACCTCGCGCAACACGAAGCGCCCGTCGCTCTTGCGCCTGGCGAGGTGACCGCCCTTGCGATCGGCGGCGGTGCGCCGGGTCACCTCCATCAGAAACGGCGCGCCGGAAGCAGCGAAATGACCGAGCAGGGCCGGATCGAGCGAGGCCCCCAGGTTGTCCGAGTTGGACACAAAAGCGTAGCGAATCCCCTCCCCTAGCAAGCGATCCAACCATCCGCTGCCGACCAGAGCCGGATACAAGTCGCCATGGCCGGGCGGGCACCACTCCAGGTCCGGATCGGCCGGCCAGACGGCGGGAGCCAAGGTGGCGGCGTCGATCTTGGGGATCTGGTTTTGCATCAACTCGACTTGTGCGGGGTCGCTCAGGCCGGCTGAATCCGGCGCGCCGCAATGTGCGAGGTGATGCAATGTCTCGCGACTGGTGCTGAAGCTGTTCATCAACAACAGCCGGACATGGGTGCCGCTGCGCTCCCGCAAATCGAGGACCTGGCGCACCATGAGGTCGAGAAAATTCACTCCCTCGCGGATAGGCAGCAGGCACTTGGGCGCCTGCAAGCCCATGCTGGTGCCCAAGCCGCCATTGAGTTTGATGACCACCGCCTGGCCTAACAATCCAAGATCCGCCGGACCGGCGGCGGCGACATCCTCGAAGGACGTTAGATCGGAGGCCGGCGCGATGTCCTCTTCGGGGATCATGCCGGTTTCGTTGCGCAGCAGCGCGTCGTAATTGCGGCGGAAAGCACGGATGGGGGCATCCCCCATGCCGGCGGCGGTCATTTTGTGTTCAAAAGCGTCGAAGTTTGCCATGGATTGGATGCGGGTGGTGAGACGCAACTGTGGGCGAAGGCGGCCGCCGCGTCACGCCTGAAAATCCGCCTCAGAGCAATCCAGGTGCGCCCAGTACTGTCAGTTCCGCGCTCCCTGATCGGAAAACAGGCCACGCCTGTGGGGAGGACAGCGCTTCCCGCCTGCCCTCGCATGAGACGACAGGCTGGAAGCCCGTCGTCCATGACAGGCAAGATGCCTATCCTCCTGCGCAAAAAAATCCCTGCGGCCCGCGAGGGCAGCAGGGATGATGTGATGGCACTGCGGCTCAGCTTGGAATCAAGTCCTTGACGGCATCGCGCTCTTCGAGGAGTTCGGCGACGGAGGCATCGATTTTTTCCTGGCTGAAGGCATCGATGGGCAGGCCTTGGACCACTTCCCACTTGCCGTTTTCGAGCGTGCGGATGGGCATCGAGGCGATGATGCCTTTGGCAATGCCGTAGGAGCCATCGGAGCATACGGCCACCGAATGCCAATCACCAACCGGGGTCGGAGTGATGAGGCTCTTGACGGTGTCGATGGCGGCATTGGCGGCCGAGGCGGCCGACGAGGCACCGCGAGCCTTGATGATGGCGGCACCGCGCTGTTGGACGGTGGCGATGAATTCCCCCTTGAGCCACTCGACGTGCGAGATCACGTCGGTCGCCGGGCGGCCGAGGATTTTCGCGTTGGTGAAATCCGGGTATTGGGTGGCGGAGTGATTGCCCCAGATGCACAGGTTGGTGATCTTGGACTGGTGGACGCTGGCTTTTTTCGCGAGTTGGCTCTTGGCGCGGTTCTCATCGAGGCGGGTCATGGCGAAGAACCGGTCGTTAGGCACGCCTTCGGCGTTGTTCATGGCGATCAAGGCATTGGTATTGCAGGGGTTGCCGACGACCAAGACGCGCACGTCCTTGGCGGCGTTGCGGGCGATCGCCTTGCCTTGGCCGGTGAAAATCTTGCCGTTGATGCCGAGCAAGTCGCCGCGTTCCATCCCTGCTTTGCGCGGCACGGAGCCCACCAGCAGGGCCCAGTTGGTGCCGCGGAAGCCTTCGTTCAAATCGGCGGTGGCGACCACTTCATTGAGCAGCGGGAACGCGCAGTCGTCGAGCTCCATCACCACTCCGCTCAGGGCGGGCAGCGCGGGCTCGATTTCTATCAGGCGGAGGTTGATCGGTTGATCCGGGCCGAAGACGGCACCGGAAGCGATACGGAACAGCAGCGCGTAGCCAATTTGACCAGCGGCACCTGTGATGGAGACGGTAATGGGATCCTTCATAAATAATTGTGTTACGGCGTGATTTTGGTGCCAGTCCCGAGCGCCGTCAATCCTCAAGCCAGCAATGATAAATCCTGCGCGGGTTTTGACGATTCCCGCGTGGAGGCCCAATACCGTTGACTTAGGCTGGAACGAGACAGGAAGAGGCGGCGGGCAGGATGTCCGCGCCACGTGGACCGGGCAATCAAGGGATTGCGCTGGAGGAATGTTTGACGACGGGAGGGGCCGGATTGGCAGTGCCCTTGATGCGGCGGTTGTAATTTTCGCGGTCCTTGATGACCCAATCGACCCCGCCGCCCTGTGCCTGGGTGGGCTCCCAGCCGTTGTCATTTTCGTTAGGTTCGCGCACGATGCACTTTTCGACCAGGCTGCAGAGTTTCTTGAAGTTAGGGTCATTCCTGCTCGTCCATGCCTGGAGTTGCCCCCAGCCGCCAGCAGCCGTGGCCAGCGGCATCATGAGGATGCGGCTCTCATCCGGTTGCGCGGGATTGATCAGCGCGCGCTCGGGCTGGTTGGCAATGGCCTCCCCGAAGAGCGGTTTGATGAAGGCGCGCAACTGGGTCATGGCCGCGGCGTTGATGCTGCGTTGCTCGATTTTATTAGGAAACAAGTCGCCGTAGCACTGGGCGTTGAGGTCGAGCCAATCGACGATTCTCTGGAAGCTGGGGCGGTCCACCACGACCTTGCCATGATGTTGCAGGAGCATGTCGGGAAGTTTGCTGGCATACGAATAGTAGGTAAACGGACGGCTGATGTTCTTGTCCAGGCCATCCATGAAATCCTTGGCACCGAGGCGATGCTCGCCCATCTTGATCAAGCTGGTGAGCGACCGCGGCCAGGTCAGCGCCCCGTCGTGCACCAGGTCGATGTTTTTGCTGGGTTGCTCCAAGCCGTGGCAGCAGATGCAATAGCGGTCGAGCACCGGCTGCACTGTGCGCATGAAACTCAGGCCGCCCTTGTATTGGGGGCCGGCGGGCGGGGTGAGCTCAAGCGGGGCGCGCGGACTGCCGCTATGGACGTTGACCATGGATGGGCTGGTGAGTTCCGGCTCATGACATCCGATGCAACTGCGGCTTTCGCCCTTTTGCAGATAGAACAGGCTTTTCTCGGTGAGAATGGCCCGGCCGTATGCGTCGAGGGCCTGGAGTTGGAGCGAGGTATGAGCCGGCACCTTGAAATACACCGAGCCATCGGCGTCGACGGGCACGGTGCCGAGCACCTTCTTGGGGATTTCAACCGGCACGGTCATGCTGCAGGGTGTCCGCTCGGCGCGCGGTTGCACGCCCAGCGCGTTGACCCGGATCGCCTTGATCATGCCGGGCTGGATTTTCCTTTCGGGATCATTGCGCGTCAATGCGACGTTCTGCACATAGAGCGTGGCAAAGTCAGGGGCGTTGGCTGGCACGCTTGCGGGGAATGCGTGGGGGCGGCTGCGTTTGCGGATGGGAATGGGAGAGAACGACGCGACGGCGGGATTTTCATAGATGAATTCGCGTCCGCCGAGGGTATCGACGAGATAGATGGCGCGGTCGTTTTCGGGTGGCAGGGTGCCTTGGCCGGGGACGTGGTGGTTGGCGCGGGAAGTCAGAAACAAATCTTCGGTAACTGGATAGGGATGGCTGAAATTCGGGCTGGGCCAGCCATGGGTTTCAGAATAGGGGGTCTCGGGTGTGATGTGGAGGATCGAGGGCTCGCCGTTTTCACCCAGGCTGTTGTCGATTTTCACGGTGGTGCCGGTGTTATAGCTATGGTGGCCCTGGGCGGTGGCGACTATTTTGTTAGTCCCGGGAATGGCGGTAGCTTCGACAAACTCCATCGGGGCGATCATGTCGTTGCCGAAGAAATGCCCGACGCTGGAGCCATCGGGGAGGCACCACCAGAGTTTATGAAAGTACATTTCATGGCGGTTGGTGTACTCCCAGCGGGTGAAGAGGATTCTGCCGTCGTTGAGGACGGATGGCTCGTATTCATTTTCATTGGCGAACGAGAGTTGGGTGATGGCGTCGCCATTTTTGTCGCAGCGATGCAAGACCCAGGCCGGATTGTAGCGTCCGCCATGGCAGCGTCCGAACGATTGGGAGCGGGTGGAAATAAAGACGATGTTGCCATCGGGGAGGTAGCAGGGATCGTTGTCTTCAATGACCACGGTGGCGCGGTCGTCCCAGGTGGTGAGAGGATCGCGACTGGTGCCGGTGAGTTGGCGGACCCAGGACCCGTCCACCGCCGCTTCATAAAGGCAGAAGCGCTTGTGCTCGGGGGCGGTATGATCGCAATATGCAAACACCACCTTGTCGGCGTCGTAGTTGAGGTCGGGGTTGCGCACTGCGCCCGCGGGTAATTTACCGGCGAGCAGCGGCTTGGCTTTGGGATTGGTTTTCCAGTCGCTGAGGATGGTGAGGCCGGGACCGGGGCGGCTGTGCATGCCGAGGTGCTGGTCGCCATTGTGACTGTAGGTGGTGGGAGGATTTTGATTGATTAGAATCCGCTCGAAGTCCAGCGCGGGATGGGCCAGCACCAGAAGCCGGCGCAAGCTGCGGATTTTGATGTAGAACGCATCATATTGTTGGGGGGGGATTTTCCCGCTACCCCACTGCTCGCCGAGAGATTGCAGTTGGTTGCGGATGGCATCCGGGACGCTGCGGAGCGTGCCGATCCATGCGAGTGTCCGGCGGGTCAGATCCAAAGCATCGCGAATGTCGTTGGGTTGGGCTCTGCTGGCATTGGACGGGGGTGGATTGTAGGGCGTGGCTTGTTGGGACGACGGCTCGCCAGTGAGGTTCGGGCGGGCACCTTTGCCGCCGTTGGCGGCAGCTTGTTGGGAAGTGGCAAACGTGATGGCGGCCTCGGTGGGGACGCTCAGGTCGCGCAGCCAATAGTCATTGATGGTCTTTTGGAAATCCTTGTCGTCCCCGGCGCAAGCGCTGACAACCGGCCCTGCGCAAGCGAGCAGCATCCCGAAATTCTTCAGGCGTCGAAATATTTCCGTCATCGTCAGGGGGGGTGTGGGCTATCGCGGCCCCGTTTTTGGCACTTCCCACAGCGGGTGGCTTGGACGCTATACTGGCCGCCTTGCCTGCTTCTGTCACCCCTTCAGGCATCGCTGCCATTTTGATGCCTGCAACCGACAGGATTCGGGCCCCTCCCAATTCGGCCACGTTTCCATATAAAGTGGCCGCGCATGCCAGCGTCAAGACCGATCGGTCGGGATGTGTGCGGCGGAAAAACGGCGGCCTGGCACCGCCCCTCCGGAGCGGGGGCTCTGGAAGCCCCCCAAGGATCTCGACATTTTAACTTCGGGTTGCACATTCTTACCTAAGAGCGTATCGTTGTTCCACCCCAGACCCAACCCATCAAGAAAATGCAACAGTCCCACCGGTTCTTCGGACCATCCCAGCGGGCGGCGATTTGTGCCAACCGCAGCCACGGCGGTTTCGCGCTCGTGATTACGCTTGCGCTGATGGTGCTGCTCACCCTGCTGGTGGTGGGCCTGCTGACCCTGTCGTCGATTTCATTGCGCGGTGCCGGCCAAGCCCAAGCCATCGCCGTGGCTCAGAACAACGCCCGCCTCGGCATGATGCTCGCCCTCGGTGAATTACAGGCATCGCTCGGGCCTGACACCCGCGTCTCCGCGCCTTCCGCAGCCGTGATTGCCTCCGCCAAGCAACCGCACCTCACCGGTGCCTGGGAGTCGTGGCGCTGGGATCCCGCGAAGTCGTCGTCACCGGCCTACGCCGAAAAGCGGGCGAAATTCCGCCGCTGGCTGGTATCCACCATCGATCCCGACGCCGCGAAGATTTTCGCGCTGCCCTCCGACGACCCGACCGGCACTTGCGTCGAGTTGATCGGATCGCTCAGCAATCTGAACGTCGCCAACTCGGTGAAGGCCGCTACCGTCCCCATCTCCCGCACCGAGCGCAGCGGCGGGGTCGCGTGGGCGGTTTTCGATGAAAGCGCCAAGGCGTCCATCGACTTGGCGAGCCTCGACAAGAAACCCGCATTTGGGGACGAAGTCGCCTCACGCAATGCGCCCAACCGCTTCCGCGCAGACACCGTTGATCCGGTCAAACTCGTCACCCTCAAGACCCCGAAAAACCTCGTCACCCTCGAAACTGCGGTCATTCCCGCCGGACCGGACAACGCCCCGAATTTGCGCAAGCGCTTTCATGACTTGACCACTGCTTCACTCGGTTTGCTCACCGACACGGCCAACGGCGGCCTCAAAACCGACCTGACCTCGCTGTTTGAAGCGCCCTCCTTTCCCAGCGCCTCCTTCCCCACCCTCACGCTCTACTCGACCCCGCTGACGGCCGCCCCGCGCTGGAGCTATCTCTACGACCATTACCGGAAATACAAATCCCTGAGTACCGGCACCGCCGGCACCCCGACCTACACCCCGCCACCCGCCGAACTCGCGGTGACGTCCACCGGCATAGATCCCTCGCCCCAAAAGGAGCGCCTGCTGCCCGTCATCGCCAAAATGCAGATCGTCTTCTCCATCGTTTCGCACTTTGCCCACATCAGCGACCGGATGACTTTCCTGGACAACAACGGCGTGCCCAAGGGCAACGAAAACCACGCGGTCCCACACTTTGTTTACGAACCCATTATCACTCTCTATAACCCCTACGACGTGGCCCTCACCCTGACAAAACTGCGGATCCGCGTGTGGGATCCACCGGTCGGTTTCCGCTTCCAGAAAATCATCAATGGCAACGAGGCCACCGGTTGGTACCGCCAGGAAATGGAAAGCGGCGCTTTTCACGGTCTGGCACGCTTGTGCATCGCCAACGAGCACAACGACTCCGCCCGCAGAACCTTCACACTCATCCTAACCGATGGCACGAGCCAGGCGGCAGGTGCGTCGCTCAAGCTGCAACCGGGTGAAGTGAAAGTGTTTTCCAGCCGGGTGGAAACCGCTTGGAACTGGGCCATGGAGACCGCTGGCGGGTACAATGAACACGCCTTTTTCGATTGGAACGCGGATGCCAAATTCGGCAATATCGACGCCCGCACCAACAACACAAAAGGCGTGGAAGCGGTGCCCGGCTGGGATCCGCGGGCCGGCCTTCAAACCGACCACATGAGCTACAGTGGCGGGCGCCCGGACTCGACTTTCTACGATTTCGAGAGATTGCCCGGCGGTCCCGGCGGCGGTTTCATGTCTATCAGAATAACCGACCAAATAAAAGTCGAAGCCAAACCGCAGCGCAACACCGGCCTTGACACCAGCGTGCCGGATTTCCAGGTCGACGTGCTGGCCGGCAACAATGACGATGTCACACTGGACATGCTGCGCTCCTACCGCTTCCGCTTTGCCGACCCGGTGGCCGAAATCAGCGAAAACCCCAAAAAGCCCGTCATCAGCCGCAAGTATCTGGTTTCCGATACACTGCAAAGACCCTTGGACAACGGCGTCGCCGGCAAAAAGGTCATCGCCATGTTGGAGATGACCGCCCACACCACCAAGGATCCTCTCGACGACAGCAAAGCCTGGGTCTATAACAACCCGGTGGTCGAAGGCGTCGAGCAAAAATCCGCCCTGGTCGGTGCGGCCAACCAGAGTTACGACGTCAGACTCATCGAGCTGACCGGCTGGTCGACTTTCCCGATCATCGAGTGGGATGCCACCAAAGGTGCCGGTTATGGGCGCGGCTACTTCGGGGCGAGCCGCAGCTCGCTGGAAGGGGTCACCAACGTGCCGATGGATCGCGTGCCGATGGCCCCCGCCGCGTCTCTCGGCGACCTGATCGCCTCCAACCTCGTCTCCAGCGCCCTGCTGCCGCGCGTCGTGCATCCCTTCGGCAATTCGCGGGCCCATCCCTTGCTGCCAGCCGGACAAGTCACCCGCCCGCTCGATAATGCCACAGTCCTCGACCATTCCTATTACCTCAACGACACCCTGTGGGACCGCTATTATTTTTCATCGGTGGCGGCCTACTCCGGCGGCGTGCTCAACGATAAGCGCAGCCGCATCGAAGTGATCAAAGGCATCCTCGACGGCTCCAAACCCGCGCTCAATGCCCGCCTCAAACCAGCCGTCACCCCAGGCGATGCCACCACGCTCGCCACCAAAATCGATGGCTGGAGCGACGCGGACCGGGCCAAGAAACTCGCCGGGCAGCTCGCCGTCAACGGCCCGTTCAACCTCAATTCCGCGTCCATCGATGCTTGGCGCGCGGTGCTGGCCTCCCAGCGTGACCGCGACATCACCGCTTGGAAGAACCGCGCCACCCTCAACACCAACGCCACTCCCTTCGCCCGCATGGGCCTGCCGCTCACCGGCCCCACCGATACCAGCGCCAACGTCAACGTGCTCGGCCAAATCCGTTGGTCCGGCTACCGCAGCCTCACTGACACTCAAATCAACTCCCTTGCCACCGCCATCGTGGCCGAAATCAAAAAACGCGGCATCGAGGACAGAGCCCCGTGCCTCACCCTCGCGGAATTCATCAACCGCCGCCCCGGCTCAAGCGGCGGCCTCCAGTGCCTGGCCGGCATCCTGCAATCCGCCATCGACGCGTCCGGCGTCAACACCGTCAACCATGCCATGGATTCAAAAATCATCTCCATCGCCAACATAGCCGCCACCCGCAAGCTCGGAGCCCTCACCCCAGAGGCCATGAACGGATTTACCGCGGAAGGCTCACCTCCCATCCTCACCCAGGGTGATCTGCTGAGTGGCTTGGCATCCATCGCCACAGTCCGCGGCGATACCTTCAAAATCCGCGCCTACGGCGAGGCCACCACCAAGGCCGGCGTGATCCAAGCCCGCGCCTGGTGCGAGGCCGTGGTCCAGCGCTTGCCTGAATTCGTCGACCCGGTCGATGCCCCGGAAACGACGGTCGCCAGCCTCACCCGCCCAATGAACCAATCCTTCGGCCGCCGCTTCGAAATCGTGGCTTTCCGCTGGCTCAATCGCACCGAACTTTAACGCAACATCATGCCCTGCCAACCCCGCTCCGTCGTCGTCCTGCTGGCCTGCCTCGCCTCCTCGCTCCTGCCCCTCACCGCCCAACAAAAATCCGCCTTCCGCGCTGAAATCCGCTTGTTAGCCTTCCAACCCGGCCAAGCCATCGACGAAGTCTACGCCCATGATCCGGCCGCACCCGACCCGGCGACGGCGGTATCGGTCAAGATGCCCGTCAAATCCTACCTGAATCATGAGTTCTCCACGGTGGTCCTAACCGGACGGCGGATCGTTTTCACCACCCAGCCTGAACGCGCGTCGCTGACCCAAGCGGCTGATTTATTGGGCGAGGCCACCCTGCCCGAAGGCGTCCGCTCCGCCATTCTGCTGTGCCTGCCGGCCGCCGAGGGCGACAAGGTCCGGTTCCGGATTCTCGTTATTGATGACTCGAAGCGGGCGTTTCCCGCGGGCACCTTCCGCGTCTCCAACCTCAGCCCGCAACTCGTGCGCATCGTGCTTGAGGAAAAGACCTATGAATTCAAGCCGGGCGAGATCCAGCTCATCACGGATCCTCCGGTGCGTGACGGCAACCAGTCCGGCATGAAGGCATTCGCTTTCCACGACAACATCTGGCAACGCATCGGCTCGGGCATTTGGCCCCATCCCGGCCGAAACCGCGTCGTGCAGGTCCTGTTCACCAACCCGACCACCGGCCAGGTCCAGCTCCGCGCCTACGACGATGTACCGCCCCGCGAGCCGGCAGCGGTTGCGCCGCCGCCATCCACGGTCCCGAAGAAGGACAAGCCAAAGGCTTGATGCGCCGTCTCTAACCAGAGGATCGCAAGCATAACAGCGAGCGGCCGATTCCCGCTGGCCCGCCGCGAATACGGGTGTAGTGTGCGCGATGCCCAACGCGCTGACCCATGAAACATCCCCGTACTTGCTCCAGCATGCCCGCAATCCGGTGGCGTGGGAGCCTTGGGGCGAGGCGGCCTTTGCCCAAGCCCGTGCTGCCGACAAGCTGGTGTTTCTATCCATCGGTTACTCGACCTGCCACTGGTGCCATGTGATGGCGCATGAATGTTTTGAAGACCCGGCCATCGCCACGGTGATGAACCAGAACTTCGTCAACATCAAGGTGGACCGCGAGGAGCGCCCGGACATCGATGCCACCTACATGGCGTTTGTCCAGGCCAGCACCGGCCAGGGCGGCTGGCCCATGAGCGTGTGGCTCACCCCGGAGGGCAAACCCGTCTTCGGCGGCACCTACTTTCCTCCCGCCGACAACCACGGCCGCCCCGGTTTCCCACGCCTCTGCGGCGAACTCGCCCGCCTGTGGCGCGATGAACGGCCCCGGCTCGAAGCCAGCGCCGCTGGGGCGTTGGATCAACTCCAGCGCAGCGCGGGCAGCCCCGCGCAGCGGGTCGGGCTGGCCGGACCACAAGTTTGCAATGACTATCTCGAATACTGCCAGAATTGTTTCGACGATGAATTGGGGGGCTTTGGCGGAGCGCCCAAGTTCCCCCGCCCTGCCGTCATTCGCACCTTGCTGCAACTCGTCGAGCGCTTCGGCAGAAACTCCGCCGCCGGGGCAGCCGCTTGGGCGATGAGCCGGCGCACTCTCAGCGCCATGGCGCTCGGCGGCATCCACGACCACCTCGGCGGCGGCTTCCATCGCTATTCGGTGGACCGCTACTGGCATGTGCCGCATTATGAGAAAATGCTCTACGATCAGGCGCAATTGGCAATCGCCTATCTGGATGCCTGGCAACTCTCCAGCGATCCCGCGTTCAGCGATGTGGCGGGGGACATATTCGCCTATCTTCTAACCACCCTGCGCGACGCGGGCGGGGCCTATCACGCCGCCGAGGATGCCGACAGCCTGCCGTCGCCGGCGGCTCCCGCAAAACGCGAGGGCGCCTATTGGACGTGGGAAGCGGCGCAAATCGCCGCGCTGCTGGGTGCCCGTGAGGCGGCGGTCTTCAGCGCTGCCTACGGAGTCGAGCTCGATGGCAACGCGCGTCCCGCCAGCGACCCGCACGGTGACCTGGCCGGACAAAACACGCTGTTCCGCGCCCTGCCAGATAGCGAGCTCGCCACCCGGTTCGATTGTTCTGAAGCCGCCATCCGTGAGTGCCTGCGCGCCGCCTCCGCAATTTTGCTAGATGCACGCTCGCGGCGTCCCCCACCCCATCGCGATGATAAGATCGTCACTGCTTGGAACGGCCTGACAATCGCGGCACTGGCCCGCGGCGCACGGGTGCTGGCACGCCCGGATCTGGCCGCAGCCGCCACGGCGGCAGCCAGCTTCATTCGCCGCGAGTTATGGGATGGCAGCTGCCTGTTTCGCAGTTTTCGCGGCCGGCGGGGCTCCGTGCGCGCATTCCCAGCCGACTACGTCTGTCTCATCGCCGGCTTGATCGAACTCCATTCCGCAGCGCCAAGCAGCGAATGGCTGGACTGGGCCCAATCCCTCCAACAGAAACTCGACACCGATTTTTGGGACCCCGCGCAAGCCGGTTACGTCATGCGTCCCACCCTCGGCGGCGACACTTTGCTCGTCATCCGCGAGGATTACGACGGTGCCGAACCCTCGCCCAACCATCTCGCTGCGGAGAACCTCCTGAAACTCGCCAGCTTGTGTGACAATGCAGAGTACCTCACCCGCGCCGAGTCCCTGCTGCGCGCCGGCACCCGACTCTTGGAACGCCAACCCTTTGCCGCACCGCTGCTGGTTGCCGCCCTCGATCTCCACCAGCGCGGCGTCATGACTTTCCACATCCCCACCGCCGTCCCGCCTGATGTATTGGACAAACTGCGCGCCTCCTTCCTCCCCCGCGCCGTCTACAGCCCCGGCACCGGCCCCGGCGTTACCCTCTGCGAAGGGTTCACCTGCCGTCCCTATGTGTGATCTACATCCGGCAGGCTCAGGTGGTCGATGTAGCGATCCTCGAAGGCTTCCTGCAGATTGAGCTCGATGACCTCGATGCGGGCGCGCAGCGACTCCATGGCCTCGAGCGCGCCGCGGTCCAGCAAGGCCAGCAGCGCGCCGGCCAGGGCGGTGTTACCGACCACCCTGACCTGTTGTTCGGCAAACCCGGGCAGCAACCCCATGCCGATGGCGTGGGCCACCTCGATGTGCATGCCGAAACCGCCGGCCAGATAGACCCGGCCGATGGCGCGGGCCGAGATGCCGGTGACGTCCAACAACGTGTCGATGCCGGCACCGATCGCCGCCTTGGCTTGCAGCAAATGGGCGACATCAATCTCACTGATGCGCGGGCCGGGGCCGCCATGATTGCCCGCCAAGCGAAAAGCGAGGCCGCCAGCATCGTCGATGCGATACTCGGACGGAATTTCCAGCCAGCGCTTGCGATCGAAGCGGCCGTTGGCCAGGAGCAAGCCGCTGGAGCGGCCGGTGGCGAGGAAATCGACGTAGGCCGAGCCGCAGATGCCAGCATTATGCGCGGCGGGTTGACCGCCGATGGTGGCGATTTCCACCTCAAAGGGAGCCAGCGCCAGCCGCACGGTTTCAATCGCCCCGGTTTGGGCGCGGGCGCCGGATGACAGCCCCGCCCCCTCGAAGGCAGGACCTGCCGCAGTGGCACAACCGACCAGGCGACCGTCCACGCAGAGCACCACTTCGCCATTGGTGCCCATATCAACTAACAGGCTTGGGGACAGATCGAAGGTCATGCCGGTGGCGTGCACTCCGGCGGTGACATCCGCGCCGATATAGGCAGCGAGTCCCGGCAGCAATTGCAGGGCCATGGCCGGATCGAAGCCGCAAGCGGCCAACCCGATACCCGCGGCATCCAACACGCGCCCTTCCAAAAAGCTTGCGGTAAACGGCGCGATTCCTAACGAGGTGGGATCCACATCGGCGAGGATATGCAGCATGGTGGTGTTGCCCGCCACCGCGCCGCCTGCCAGGCGCGAGGGGTCCCGGCCCGCCCGCTCGCAGGCCTTGTGCAACAATGGGGCGAGCGTCTGCTCCACAAGTGCGCGGCGCATCGCCCGCCGCACCGTCGGCGAGGAACCCGCACCAATGCGCGTCAACACATTGTCGCCAAAGCTGATCTGCGCGTTGAAGCCACCCGCACGGGAGAGAACGTGCCCGCTTGTCAGATCAACTAACAAAACCACCACGGTGGTGGTGCCGATGTCCACGGCGAAGCCGGTATCGCGCCCGGCCGCCGGCGGGAACAGCGGCGCAAATCCGCAAGGCACGTCAATGACGAAAGTCTCGCCTACTTGGGGTGCGGCGCCGATTTGCGGGCGCTCTGGGATTTCCAGCACGACGCGGCCGCCTGGCGGCAGATACACTTGGCACGAGCGCAAGGCCACGCCGGCGGCCACCGGCTCGCCAGATGCATCGACCAGTTCGCCCTCGCGCAATTCCACCATGCAGCCGCGGCACCAGCCGCGCTGGCCGCAACGGGTGTTGAGCGGGAAACCATGCTGCGCCAGCAGATCAGTTAGGGTACAGCCGGCCAGAGCGGCTGGAATCTCAAAGCAGTGGCGTTTGGCCGCTGGGCCGGCTTCCAGCACAATCAACCCGGCATGCCTCATGGTTGCGATTTGATAGGTTCAACGCGCATGATCGCGGCATCCGGACAATGGCCGAGCTGCCAGCCCGGCGGAACGGTTTGAAAGCGTTCGTCATCCCAGGGCCCCCAGATCAAATCATGCAACAAGCCGATGTCTCCCTGAATGTGCTCGAAGTTCCAGCCGAGCTCGGTGGCGCAATCCCGGGTGTAGCCCGCCTCGCGCGCCGCAGCGGCAGTGCCCAGATCAATGAATGCGGCGGTATCATAACTGCGCCACATCTCGCGTTCGCTGTCTATCAAAAACTCCACATCCTCGGGATCGAAGCGCTCCGACAAACTTTCCTTGAGGAACTCGACGCGGTCGGGTCCCGGCACCCGGCGGGCGAGATTCCATCCCGGGGTGTAATAATAACATCCCGGACAGGCGTCCTGGCGGCGGGCAAATTCCTCCTTGCTGCCGAGAAAAACCGCCCGGCAATCGTGCGCCCGCGGGATCACCAGCGGGTGGCGCTGCGCGTGCAAGCCGACCGTGCCCAGACCACACAGGCCGTAAAGCAAGACGATGGCAGCGATGTCATCGCGCGCGTCGAGTTCGGTCACGGCCTGTTGCAGAATGCCCCGCATCACCTCCGGCCGGTCGTGCAGGGCGATTTCAAACACCCGCTGTTCGATGATGTGGGAGGCACCGGTGGTGACCAGGGCGAGTTCCTGCTCAAAGACATCACAGATCAGCAAGGCGATGGGAAGCGGCGGTTTCATGGGGGTGTTTCAAATCATTGAGTTATACCATTGGTGACGGCGGGCCGCGAGGTGTCGCGGTATTGTTTGGGCGTCATGCCCCGCAGCGCCCGGAACACGTGGGTTAGATAACTCTGGTCGCAAAACCCGCAATCCACGGCAATTTCCGCCAACGACTTCGGCGTCTGTATCAGCAATTCGCAGGCCGCCTGCACCCGCACCTCCCGCAACAACTCGACGAACGAGCGGCCGCTGCGCTCCTTGAGCAGCTGGGATAAATGGCCGGGTGAAATTCCCACATGGCGGGCCAATTCGGCGCGGGTCAGCTCGCGCGCCATGTGCTGGCGCATGAAGCGCAACGAGGCACTCACCAACACCGGCACGTCAAAGCTCTGGTGCCGCTCCATGGCCGTGAAGATGCGCTCCAGCGTCCCGCGCAACCATGCCGCCAGCGCCTCGTCGTCATCAATTTCCGCCAGTTCGGCGAGATGCGAAAAGCGCATTCCCAGCAACTCGGTCTGGGACGCCCCGGCCTCCACCGCAGCGCGGGAAATCATCACCACCAACTCCAACAAGAGCCCCTTGAGCAACTCGTTGCGTTCCTCGCCCGCGCTGTAAATGTGCACCAGCAGGTGGTTGATAATACGCCGGGCCTCGCGGCGGTCGCCGAGCTTGATGGCAGCCAGCAAGGCCGGCTCCTGATAGAGATAGAACTCGCGAATCCGGTCAAACGGCCGCTCGTCATCCTGCACCATCGCCGGGAAATCGTTGTTCACAGGATCGCCCCCGGCGCATACTCGGCCGCCGCCGGACTGGCCGCCTCGAGCTTTCTAACATCGCTGGCGAAGGCTGCGATCTGCGCGTGGGCGGCACCCACCGCGCGGTCGCCGCCGGCGACAATGGCCTCCAGCACCGCGCGGGACAGGCCGAGGCGGGCGTCGCCCGCCAGCCGGTCTATCAAATCATTGTGATTCACCAGGCCGTGGCGCAAGTCGCCGACGGTGGCGAGGGCGTGCTCCTTGATGGCGTGGTGGGCGGTTTCGCGGCCGACGCCGGCCTTGACCGCCTCCATCATGATGGTGGTGGTCATCAGGAACGGCAGATAGTGCCGGGTTTCCGCGGCGATGACCGCCGGCCACGCGTCCATCTGCCCGAGGATGGTTAGAAAGGTTTCCAGAAAGCGGTCGCTGGCGAAAAACGCGTCGGGCAGCATGACGCGGCTCACCACCGATCATGAGACTTCGCCCTCGTTCCACTGGTCGCCGGCGAGGCCTGCGGCCATTGCCAGATAGCCTTTGAGGATGACGTGCAAGCCGTTGACGCGTTCGCAGGAGCGAGAGTTCATTTTGTGGGGCATGGCGCTGGAGCCGGTCTGGCCCGGCGCAAACCCTTCGCTGGCCGTCTCATGGCCGGCCATCAGGCGCAGCGTCTTGCAAAACGACGCGGGGGCCGCCGCCAGCTCGGTTAGAGCCGCCACCACCCGCAAATCCAGCGAGCGCGGATAGACCTGGCCGACGTTGGTCCACACCGCGGGCATGGCGAGGTGGGCGACGACGCGCTGTTCGAGGGCGGCGACTTTTTGCGCGTCGCCGTCGAACAACGACAACTGGTCCATCTGGGTGCCGACAGCGCCTTTCAAGCCGCGCACCGCGTAGCCGGCGATGACGGCGTCGAGCGCGGCAAGCGAGCCGACCAGCTCAGCGCCGAACATGGCGACGCGTTTGCCCAGGGTGGTGGGTTGCGCCGCGACGTTGTGGGTGCGTGCGGTAATGACCCAGTCGGCCCAGGTTTCTGCATGTTCGCGCATGCCGCGGAGGGCGGCCACGGTCTTGTCACGGATCACCTGCAACGAGCGGAACACCTGCAATTGCTCGACGTTTTCGGTCAGATCGCGCGAGGTCAGCCCCTTGTGGACCTGTTCGTGGCCGGCCAGATCATTGAATTCCTCGATGCGCGCCTTGACGTCGTGGCGGCTGATTTTTTCCCGCGCCATGATCGAGGCGGTGTCCACCTGCCCCTTGACCCGCTCGTAGTCGGCGATCGCCGCGGCGGGCACGTCCAGGCCCAACTCGCGTTGGGCTTTCATCACCGCGATCCAGAACTCGCGTTCGAGCACGATGCGGCCCTCGGCGGACCAAATGGCTTGGATGGCAGGCGAGGCGTAGCGTTCGGCGAGGACGTTGGGAATCACGGCCGGACGCTAGACCGCCGGCAGCAGGGTGACAAGCCAAAGTCTGCGAGGAACGCGACAGCGCGGAGGCAAAGATCCGGCTGGTGCCTGCATGCTCATTTCGCCAGCCCTTATCGGTGATCTTCAGTCGGTTTTCAGGACGATGTCCTTGAATTGGACGGTCATCGGGGCTCCGGCGTGAAGTTGCAGGGCGATGACGCCCTTTTTGGCACCAGCGGCGGATTCGTCGGTGACGTCGACGGTTGGCAGGCCGTTGATGAACTGCTGGAGGTGGCCGCCCTTGGCGACGATCTTGTAGACGTTCCAGTCGGCGGGCTTGATGGCGGCTTGGATGGCGTCACTCTTGCCCACTTCGCCGGTTACTTCGATCTTGTCGCCTTGCTTGATGACGACTTTCTGGCCGCGCTGGGCGAGGATGCCGCGGCCTTTTTCCTCATACAGGATGCCGCTGTAACTTTTGCCGCACTCCATGTCTGCCTGATAGCCGGCGACCACGGAATACTCGGGCTTGACGACCTTGCTGCGATACTGGATGCCGGAATTGCCAAAGCCGTTGGATTTGCCCTCGGCGTCGGTGAGTTTGAATTTGCAGGTCAGCTCGAAGTCGCCGGGTTCGCCGTCCTGCCAGATGAGGAAGGTGTTTTCCTTGACGGGCACGGCGGCGGTGGTTTGGCCGGTGATGGCACCGTCTTTAACGCTCCAGAATTCGGGCTGGCCCTTCCAACCGGTGAGATCTTTGCCGTTGAAGAGTGACTTCTCGGCGGCGGGAGCCAAGGTGGCGCTGAGGGTCAGGGCGATGAGCGATGGAAACAGTTTCATGGGATGGAATGTCAGGTTGGTTGGATTGGAACAGCGCGGCACTGAGCGAGGCGCTGGTTCTGGCTTAGCAGGAACCTCCCGCAGCGCAAGCTCGCATGCAATTACTTGGCTTTGAGCGAGGCCAGATATTCGACCAGATCGACGAGGTCGGCTTGGGATAGAGCCTGGTTGAGGCCGCTGGGCATGAGTGAGGTGGTGAGTTTTTCGCGGGTGGTGATATCGCTCTTGCGGAATTTTCGGGTGGAGCCACCAGGCAGGGCCAACACGAGTTCGTCGGCGGTCTCGCTGCGGACGATACCGAGTCCGGCGCTGCCGTCCTTGAGGCCGAGCTGGGTCGTTTCGAAGCCCATGCTCAAGCTGGCGTTGGGGTTGAGGATGGCGTCGAAGAGTTGTTCTTTTGAAAGTTTCGCGCCGATCGCGCTGAGCGCTGGAGCGACGTCAACCCCAAGCGCGCCGATGCGGTGACAAATGATGCACGAGCTTGCCGGGCGGGCAAAAATGGCGCGACCATTGGCCACGTCGCCGGGAATTTTCACGAGCTCGGGGATGGCCGCGAGCGGTTTGCCACCGAGCGCGGCTGGAGCCGGGAACAACGTGTCGATATCGCTCGTGAGCGTGGGGTATTGCACGAGGCGCAGGGCGCTGGCGGCGACGGGCGCGAGCTCGGCGGGGAGCTGCTGGCCCTTGGCGAGCTGCACGATGGCAGCGGCACCGGCCTGGGTGCCGGCGAGGGAGCGCAGCGCTTGCTGGCGCAGTTCGAGCGCGGCTGGTGCGTTAGAAACGAGGGCGACGAGGCGGGCATGGGCGCGGGCGTGGCCGCTGCTGCCGAGCACGGCGACGACCCCGGCGGCGTGCTCGCCGGCGAGTGCGGCATCGATGATTTTATCAGCATCGGAGTCCTGGTAGAGCAGGGCGACCGCGGCGTTGGCGGCGGGATCGGTGGCGATGGCCACGGCGGTGTCGAGCAGCGCGGCGCCCTCGCCAGCGGCACCGAAGTCATGCGCGAGATCGACGAACTGCGGCGTGCCACGGGCATTTTCGAGAGCAGTTTTGACCACGCCGGCCAACTCCGGACTCGAACTGCCCTGCAAGCGCAACAACGCCTCGCGGACGATCGCAGCGGTGGGGCCGTGGCGCGCGAGTTCCACCAGGGCGGCCTGCTTTTCCGGCGAAGCGCCGAGAAAATCGAAGGCACGCAGAAAGCGCGGCTTGTCGCCGGTGGGGACGGCCGGATCCTCGAGAATCTGCGCCAGATAGGCCGCGGATTTTTTGGATCGCAGCCGCCACAGGATATCGCGGCCGCCGGGCGTATTCCAGTGGTTGCCGACGGTGGCGAACCAGGCATCGAAGCATGCGTCCTCGTTGCCCGCCGAACCGATGCCGAGCGCCTCAAGGTACCAGCGATCCTTGCCGTCGTGCTGTTGGGCGAGGATGCTCCAGACGGGTGCCACGTCATTTTGGCCGTGAAGGGAAACCGCCATCTGGCGGCGAACTGCGGGGCTGGGATCATGCAGCAACCTGGCCATGAGTTGCGCGGCGCCGGTGAGCGGCGCCGGATCGATCACCCCGCTGCGCGTCAGCGTGGACGTCAGGCGCAAGGCCCAAGTGCGCAGATCCGCATCGGGGTCATTGAGGCCGGCGGTGAGCGCCGGGATTTCCTGGCCGGGGATTTGAGCCAGCACGCCGAGCGCCCGGGCCCGCATCCGCGGCGACGGGTTGTGCCAGAGTCGGGCGAGCTCGGCGGTGGCCGCGCGGCCCTGGGCATGGAGTGCCTGCCATGCCATGCCGCGCACCACGCGGTTAGGTGATTGCAACGCGGCGACGGCCCCGGCGGGAGTGCTCACATCCACGGCGGGTGCGGTGAGTCGGGACTCTGGCGGAGCGACCCGATAGATGCGGCCGCGCACGTGGCCTTTTTCGTGGTCGCCCATGGCGTGGCCACCGACGCCCGGATCGTACCAATCCGCGATGAAGAGTGAGCCGTCCGAGGCGATGGCCGCATCGCTGGCACGATACCAGGTGTCGGATCCGGTTAGTATATCCACCATCGTCGCCTGATAGCCCGCGCCGTCGGCGGTCACCGGATAGGCGCGCACCGTGCGTGGTCCGGCGTCGCAGTGAATGAGTTGGTTGGCGAACGCCTCGCCGAGCAGGGTGCCTTCATTGACGAGGATGCCGGTGGGGGCTCCCGCCCCAGTGTGCAGAAGGTTGGGCACCACGCCGGGATCATTGAGGTGCCAGTGACGCCGGGGAATTTCCGCCTCCAGGTTGCTGCGGTTGGTTTGCCAACCCGCGCCCGTCAACTCGTCGGTGTAGCCGAAGTTGCCGAATTCCATCACGTAATTGATGCGCACCGCCTGGCTGCCGTCATCATCATTGTCGCTCTGCCACAGGGTGCCGAAGGAATCCACCGCCACCTCATAGTTGTTGCGGAAGTTGTGACCGAGCACCTCGACGTGGCTGGCCTTGCCGGTAGTTAGATCGATATCGCAACGCAGCACCATCCCCTGGCGGTAGGGCTTGCCCTGGCTGGTGACCTCATGGCCATCGATGTCCTTGACAATCGAACCATCGGGCCACAGCAACTCGGTGACGGAATTGCCCGCGTTGAAGTAATACTTGCCGTCGGGCCCGAGCATGAACGCATGGATCTGATGGTCGTAATTCCACACGCCGCCAACCTTGAAAATCACCTGCGCCTCGTCAGCCACATCATCGCCGTCCTTGTCGGTGAGCAGCCACACATTGGGTGCGGCACTGACGATGACCTTGGTACCGATGACCTGCGGCAGCACGCAAATGCCCAGCGGGTTTGTCAGGTCAGGGCTTTGGTAAAACGTTTTCTCGCGGTCGGCGACGCCGTCGCCGTCGCTGTCCTCGAGGATGACCACGCGGTCGCCCGCGTCGCGCAGGTTCATGTAACCGCGGTAATTGACGCACTCGGTGGCCCACACCCGGCCGCGGTGATCAATATCGAGGTTGGTCGGATTTTGGATCATCGGTTCGGCGGCAAACAACGTCGCCGCCAGCCCGGGCGGTGTGTGGAAAGTGGCCATGTTCCGCTTGGCGGCCTCCACTCCATAGCCGACGCCGGCAGCGGCCTGCGCCTGCGCCGGCGGGGCGGCGGCAACAATCAAGGTGGCGAGTTGGAGGCAGATGAATCTCATGGGGATGTTAAAACTTGTGCGATGCCCCATCCGGAATCTGCCGAAGCGAGCGCCGCCAGCCCGGAATTGACGGGCGATGACGGTTCACGCATGGAAGATAGCGTTTGCGAACGGGACCGGACCCTGATACCGCAGGATATCGAGGCTTTCATCAAAAAAATCTCCTTAATTCCGTAATCTGGTGAAATAAACCTGATCCATGCTGTAACCGTGCCAATCAGACATAATAGTTTTGCCGCAAGTTCATAAGGAATTTTGCGGATCCTTGCCGCTGGTTTTCACCCCGGGCACGACGCCGGAGCAGCAGGCGCAACCGGCGAATCAACCAGCATTTCACACGTCAACATTCCTAGTTGCGCCCTGGGACGCAGGGGAATAGTCTGGCAGATACCATCCCAATTACGCCATGAAATCCGCTTCGAGTCGTATCCCCCTCGCCTGGAGTCGTTGCAGAGCCACTTGCCTGATGACGGGGCACCGGCGTTGGTGCCGCATGCTTGCTGCTGCGGCAGTTTGGGGCCTGCTGCCGACAGCCTGCCTGCGTGCCGACACCGCCTACACCGAGGACTTTTCGGCTGGAGTGGCCGCGGCCGAGTGGTCGGGTTCCAACCTAGCAGTCAGCCAGGCGAGCGGCACCAACACGTCATGGTACCTTGGGCCATTGAACAACGACGTGGTGAGCCTGCCGCTCACGGGACTTGACTTCGGCGGGGGTGCCGCCACCCCCAACAGCCAGGGCCAGCATTCGTTTGTCACCGTCTCCTATGACCTGTTTATCATCGGTGACTGGACCGGCAACAACAGCAAACGCCCGGACTCAGCCCATACCTTCGCGTTCTACACCACCGATTCAACCGACATCGAGGGCGATTGGCTCACCACCACGTTTAGCAATCAGGCCGACTTATTGCAGACATTTCCCTACGACTCGGTCAACAACGGCTATTTTTCGCAATCTGGCGGCAAAGGTGCCACTGAGATCAACAGCTTGGGCTTCAGCGGCGCAGTCACCGGCTATGACGATGCGGTCTACCGGATGGCGGGCGGCCGCAACCAGTCATTCACTTTCAACCACGGCGTGGATGACCTGACGCTCAATTTTTTGGCGGGCAATTTGGATTCTGGAGCGACATGGGGCATCACCAACCTCAAGGTCACCACCGGCGGGATATTCGGCTGGCAAGCAGCGCCATCGATTGGAGATGGATTGGACGGGGGCTGGGACGTCGGCCAGCACTGGGCCAACCCCGATCCCTCGATGAGCGCGTGCCCCGGCCCCGATGATGCAGCCGAGTTCACGGCAGACGGCACCTACAACGTCAGCATTCATCAGGACACCAGCGTCGGCTTCATCAGCGTCAAGGCGAGCAACTCGAGCAACCCCGGGGTCCAGTTCAACACGATCGGCCACGCGCTGACGCTGAGCGCCGGCAACGCCAATAACGCGTCCGTGGCAGTGGCCGACGGTTTCGGGCAAGCCTCCAGCCTGTTTATTTTCAACTCAAACAACGACCCGGACTCCACCTTCACCAGCGTCATCAACGCCGAGACTCTGCGGATCAACACCGCTGGCACGCTCACGCTCGACGGCTACCTCGATCCCGCCCAACCGGGCACCGATGGCACGGCGCTCGGCAACGTTGTTCTCAACCTGCAACGCGAAATGAACATCAACGGCGGCGGCCTTTCCAATGTGGCCACGCTCAATATCCTCCACGGCGCGATCCTCAACGGCGGCCTGGGCGGGGGCAGCGCTTCAAGCAACCCGGCCGATGACAACGCGAGCGGGGTTTACGCTTACACTGAAGGCACGGTCAACGTCGATGACCAAAGCATTTGGAACCAGACCGGCTCCATCTGGGCTGGCGTCATGGGCCATGGAGAGATCCACGTCACAGGCGGCAGTCAGATCAACATTTTCCAACTTGCCTATGCCGGCCAGAAACCTGCCATCGGAGGATCGCTGGCCATCGGCGGCTTCCCCGGTTCCGACGGCATGGTCAGGGTCAACGATCCCGATTCGCAAATCAACGCCGGGCAGGTGCAGATCGGCACCACGGGCGCCGACGGCTCGCTGACCATCGACAACTCCGGCGTGGTCAACGCCACCTCCGTCTCTGTCGGCTCGTATATCGGCGGTTTTTCGGGTCCCTCCGGCAGCTCGCTGGTGAACGCGACCCACCGAGGCCAGCTCAACGTCACCACGCCCGCTGCGGATGGCCAACTGAGCGTCGGCGACTATTTTGACGGCAGAATGACCCTCGGTTACGTCGGAGGCAGCAATGGCAATCTGTTCAACACGGGTCAGGCCACCGCCGACATCGCGGTTATCGGCAACGCTGCCGGGGTCACCGGCGAGGTGGATGTTTCCTATGCTCAAGCCGGCGATCTGCACTCACTCTTCACCGTCAACACGACCCTCACGGTGGGCGCAGCCGGCCAGGGCACCCTGTTCATGAACACGGGCGGCGTGTGCGCCGTTTTGGGACAAGGCTCGGCACTCGGCACGATGGTCACCGTCGGCGATCAAGCCGGCTCCAACGGTCTGGTGTACCTGGGCGGCGGGGCGGGCGGCGCGGACTGGGCCCAGGGCTCCACCTTTGATGCCAGCGCCGGCGGCGTGGTTCTGGGCAACTCCGGCATTGGCCGGCTCTATCTTGTCATCGGCGGCCAAGCATTCGCCAAATCCGTGGTCATGGCCCAAGCGGCAGGCTCCTCGGCGGAAGTGTCCGTCGACGGCGACGGGTCGGACCATATCCACACGACGCTGCTGCGCATCTCCGACACCACCAGCGGCTTGGCAGTGGGTCATGCCGGCACCAGCGCCAGCGCCACGGTGACCAACGGCGGCATGCTTGAGACCTACCGCGCCAGTGTTGGCGGGCAGGGCGACAATCTGGGTTCGGGCAGCGTGAGAGTGGAGGACCTGAGGGATCCAGCCACGGTCACCAACCACGAGACGGGGTCTCTCTGGCTCGTCCACGGCCAATCGCTCGGCGTCACGTCCGTCGGCGGCACCCTCGATATTGGCGGCGAAGGCATGGGCGGCCAGCACGGAGGCAGCGGTGCGGTCACCGTTGGCAGCGGCGGAATGTTGGGAGTCGCTGTTGCCTTACAACTCGGCAGCAACGGTCGGCTCGACGTCAGCGGCGGTTCAGCCACCGTTGGCAGCACCGATCCGCTCGTGATGGATCCCACGCCCAACCGCCTTCACATCGTCGCCAACACCCCCCTGCCGGCGGTGAACTCCAGCGTGAGTGGCATGGGTGTCATTGCGGCCGATGTCCTCGTCCATAGCGGCGGCACCCTCGGTCCCAATGGTTCCACGAGTTCCCAAACCGGCCCCCTCTCGATCATCGGCAGCCTCCACGAACTTTCCGGAGGCAACCTCTCGACCCACATCCGCGCCGCCGCTGCTGGCTCCTACGACACCTTTGCCTTGCGCAATGCGGCGCTCAGCGCCCCCGCCGGCACCGCGACCCTCAGCAACGGTGCGGGTGTCAGCCTCATCGGCGAGGGATTTTACCACACCCCTCAGGTTGGGGACTATATCGACGTCGTCACCGCCGCCAACGTCATCTGCGGAACACTCAATCTGACGTTCATCAATCTGCCGGCGGCAGATTGGCATTACGGAGTGGTGTCCATTCCCGGCGGCCAGGCCCTGCGCGTTCAATATGGCGCCGCGGTCCACGAACCCGGGTCGGTGTCCATCAGTGGCACCATCCGGCTCAACGGAGCCCCCGAGGCAGGGGTGCTCGTCGCGGCCGTGCCTGGGTTTTCCGCCCTGACCGACGGCAGCGGTCGTTTTTTGCTGTCCGTGCCGTCTGGTGCCAGCGGCACACTCACGCCCAACGGAATCGGCTTCCAGTTCAGCCCCCCGCTACGCGCCTTCGCCACCCTCACCGCGGACCTGACCGGGCAGGATTTCGCGATGAGCGGGTCGATTGAGCCCACCTTGGTCCTCAGCCAGACTGGCCCG
Organism: Akkermansiaceae bacterium; assembly: GCA_903908495.1. Classification (GTDB taxonomy): domain Bacteria; phylum Verrucomicrobiota; class Verrucomicrobiia; order Verrucomicrobiales; family Akkermansiaceae; genus Luteolibacter. Next base: position 11,214 of record CAIVSK010000029.1, on the reverse strand, counting down.
CTCCAGCACGTCACCTGGACCGGCATCGACGGCGTCAGCTACCAAGCGCAAGCTTCGATCGACTTAGTGGATTGGGCCCCCAGCGGAAGTCCGATGATGGGCACCAACGGCCCGCTGTCCTTCACGTTTGAGACGGGTCCCGCCCCGAAACGGTTCTTCCGGGTGCGGGCGGAAAAATGAGCAGCACCGACCGTCCGGGGCGGCGGAGGTCTTGAGTTCCGGTCAGTGGCTGCCATCGTCGCTTTCAGCCCCCCCGCGCTGCTCACCGCTGGTTGACCGGGAACCCCGCGCCGGCAGCGGGGCGGTTTGCGGCTTTTCACCCGCCTTGTCACCCAGCGCACCCCCCATGGTATCCACCCAATGCTGGACGAAGAATTTCTTCTCCTGGGTCAGCAAGGTTTCAGAGCGGCCGAGGATCGGGCGCAACGAGGTGGTCAATTGCAGCGAAACGAGCAAAAACACGAAGGACCAGACGAATAGTGGGCCATTTTGCGTGCCGCCAGTGGCAACCACCAACGCCTTGAGAAAACGCAGGGCAAAAAACAAGGCGATCAACCAGGCCGCCACCGCCAACAGCCCCATGAAGCCGAACGAGTCGGTGGATTCCGCAAAAATCCAGATGGCCGGGGCGAAGCCGAGGAGCAACAAACCCGCCAAAGCGAGTGCACCGGTGAGACAGGCGACTAATTGGGTGAGAGTGACGCGTGCGCCGGCGAGGGTGGCGAAAATATAGAGGCTGGGAAAACAAATCACCCCGGCAAACAACAAACCGCCGGTGATTTTAACCGGAGCGGCCCACAATTGCTCGTGTTTGGCGAAACAGCCGAGAACCAACCCGAACAGCAGGAAGGAAATGGCCGCCGTGGCGGCAAACATCCGCGTTGCTCCGTGACCGGGATCGGCCAGGCGGGCAATAAGCGCATGCGGGCGGCGCAGCAAGGCCTCAAACAATCCTTTCATGTCGAGTTTCTCCGGCAGCGCCGGTTCGAGTGGGGGCGGCTGGGCGGAAGTAGTGGTGGTGGTGTCTTGCAGGTTCATGGTGGTGGGGTATTGGGGGTTGGGGTGGGGTGATCGGTTTGAATGGCACGGACAATGGGAATGAGCAGCGCCAGCAGAATCGCAAGCAAGGCCGGCAGCGCGTGACCACCGGTGATTTGCTCAAGCGAGCGCCACACCGCTTGATAAAAATTGCCGTGCATCGGGTCCGGCCGAAAAAATGCCACCTGCAGCGTCGGATAGCCGAAAAACGGCCGCAGGATCCAGGAAAACTGGGCGCCGAGAAAGCCATTGCCAGCGAGCCAGGCCAGCAGCGTGGCGGTGGCGGCAGTCCGGTTGGGCGCGTTGGCGGTGAGCAGGCGATGCAGGTGGAGGTTGGCGCTGATGCCGGCAATGCCAATGAGAACCGTGTGCGCCACCAGATAGGCGGCGTGCGCGCTGGCTGCGGCGGGCGACCCCGGCGGCGGCGCATTCCATGCCAACAACCAGGTGGCCGGCGCGAGTGAGCCAAGGATCAAGGCGGCCAGAGCAAAGGATGTGAGCAAGGCCAGCAGCGATTGGCGAAACCCCAACCCGGTGCCCAACAACATCCCGAGCAGACCGTTGAGCAAACCGTTGCAGCCCAGCGTGCAGGCGATGAGCAACGGCATTTTCACTGCCACGTACACGCCCATCAGCGGCGATCGCCAATAGCCCACCGTGAATCCGTACGCCGCCAGCCCCGCGCAGGTGGTCAGCGCCACAGCCGCGACCCGCCGCGGCGTGGGCGCCTCTAGCCAGTCGGCGGCGGGGTGGATCAGGTGGCGCAGATGCATGGACGTATTCGGGCTGTTGCGAATGAACCGATGATGCGGTTCTTGTGAGAAATTGATGAATTCCACAGCCGCCATCCACCGCCATCTTTCACCTGCCTCTGCGTACTCCGCGCCTCTGCGTTTCCACTTTCCGGGCTCGAAGACTGCAACCGGAGGCACGCAGATACGACCTGCGGGGGACGTCGCAGCCCCAGCCACAATCCCGCTTGGCGAAAGCGGCCCTCCGCAGTTACGCTCTGCCCGTGACCGACGATTCTTCATTCTTAGCCCCGCTTCAAGGATGCCATTCCGGCGTGCGCGCCGACTGGGTGGGACGGGTTCCCGGGCTGACCATCAGCGGGAATCGCGACGCGGCCATGTGCGCGTTGCGCCCTCATCACGAGGCCGCCCTCGCCAACTTTGGCGGCAACCCTGAGCATTGGTGGCGGGCTGAACAAGTCCACGGCACCACCGTGGCTTGCGTCCCGGGCGCCCCCCAAATCCTGGCCCCGGATGGACTCCCCGTCGTCCCCGCCGTGGATGGACTACTCACCGATCAACCCGGCCTGGTGCTGGCCATTTACGTGGCCGACTGCGCGGCCATCTGGCTCGCCGACCGCGCCACCGGGGCCATCGGCTTGCTCCACTCCGGCAAAAATGGCACGGCGGGAGGAATCTTGGCGAGCGCGCTGGCACTCATGGCACAGTCGTATGGCACCCGGCCCGGCGACGTCACCGCCGTGCTCAGCCCGTGCATCAGACCGCCCGACTACGAGGTGGACTTTGCCGCCCAAATCGCCCGGCAAGCCGCGCAGGCCGGCATCCGGGATTTCCACGACCGCGGAACCAACACCGCGACGGATTTTTCACGCTTTTACAGTTATCGTGTTGAAAAAGGCCAAACCGGACGCATGATGGCGCTCGTCGTTAGAGATTCCCCGCCATGACTCCTTTCACCCTAGACGCCCCCGCCAAGCTGAACCTCTCGCTGCGCGTGCTCGCCCGCCGCGACGACGGCTTCCATGACATCGACACCGTGATGGTGAAACTCCCGCTGTTGGCCGACCGCCTGCACTTCACATCAGCCGCCGCCTTTGCCTTCTCCTGCGACGACCCGTCACTGCCGGACAACGAGAGCAATCTGGTCGTCAAAGCCGCCCGCGCCTATGAAGCCGCTGCCGGCATCCCCTGCAACTGCCACATTTCCTTGGAAAAATTCATCCCCCACAGCGCCGGACTCGGCGGCGGCAGCAGCGACGCCGCCACCACCCTGCTCGGCCTGGAACGGATTCACGAGGGTGCCTTGGGCCCGCAAAAACTCGCGGCGCTGGCCGCCGAATTGGGCAGCGACGTCGCGTTTTTCCTCACCCCTGCCGCAGCCCGCTGCAGCGGACGCGGCGAGAAAATCGAACCGATCCCCTCGCCGCCGGCGCTGCCGGTGCTGCTGCTCAAACCCGCCTTTGGCATCGCCTCCGCGGAAGCTTACGCCCACTGGCACTCGGCAGGCCCGATTCCAGGCATCCGCTACGCCCCGCAAGAGACCCGTTCGGTGACCCTGGTCAACGACCTCGAAATTCCGGTGTTTCAAAAATACCGCTTCCTCGCCGAACTCAAGCAGTGGTTGCTGATCCGCAAGGAAGTGGCTGCGGCCCTGTTGAGTGGCTCAGGCTCCACCTTGTTCGCGGTGCTGCACCCGGGGGCCGACGCCCAATCCCTCGCCGCCGCCGCCCGCCTCGAACTCGATCCGGGCATCTGGACCTGGTCGGGGGCCACTCAAGGCCCACCCGCGTGAACCCACCACATTTTTTTGCGCGATTCATTCACGCCTCGTTTGACAAGCCCCGCCCGTATCCCCTAGGCTCCCCGTCCCGGCGCTCAAGTCCGGCCACCCATCATGAATATTGTCGTCGAGAAGCAGCCCAAATGCGTCGCCACCCTCCGTGTTGACGTCCCCGCGGATACCGTCACCCGCGAGCGCAACCAAATCCTCCGCTCCTATATCGCCAAGGCCCGCATCCCCGGTTTCCGTTCCGGCAAGGCCCCGCAAGCGGTCGTGGAAAAGCGCTACGGCAAGGATATCACCGAGGAATTGCAGGGCAAACTCATCAACGACGCCTACGACGAGGCCCTCAAACAGGAAGCCCTCCAGGTGCTCGATTTCGGCGTCCCGGAAGCCGCCGCCTTCCAGCCCAACGGCTCGTTCTCCTTCGAATCCACCCTGATGCTCGCCCCGGAAGTCAAGATCCCGGAGTACAAGGGCATCACGGTGACTGTCCCCCCGACCGAGCTGCCGGAGACTGAATTAACCGAACAACTCGAATCCCTCCGCGAACGCTTCGCCGAATTCCAGCCCGTCGAGGACCGCGCCGCCGAAATGAGCGACTTCGCAGTCATCGACTACTCGTCCACCGTCGGCGGCCAGCCCACCGAAGAGTTTCTCGGCAAACCCGCCGGCTACCTCGCCGGTCGCGAGGGCTACTGGTTGCGCCTCGACGAAAAATCCTTCCTCCCCGGCTTCTGCACCCAGCTCGTCGGCATGAATCCGGGCGAAACCCGCGAGCTGACCGTCACCCTGCCGGAAGACTTCCCCGTCGAGGAACTCCGCAATTGCGAGATGCTCTTCACCACCACCCTCAAGGAAATCAAGCTCTCCATCCTGCCCGCACTCGATGACGAACTCGCCGCCCGCCTCGCCCCCGGCAAGTCCCTCGAGGACATCAAGTCCCTCATCCGCGATAGCATGCAGGAAGAGCGCCAACGCAAAATCAACGACCTGAAGGTCAATCAAATCGTCGCCCACTTCAATGCCCAGGCCGATTTCGACCTGCCCGACGAACTCATCACCCAGGAAACCCAAAGCCAGGCCGACTCGATGGTCGAACGCGGCATCCAAGCCGGCATGACCGAGGACGAAGTGCAATCCCAACAGGCCGAAATCTTCGCCACCGCCCAATTCCAGGCCATCTCCAACCTGCGCACCAATTTCATCCTCCAGGAAATCGCCCGCACCGAAAACATCACCGTCGACGACAAGGAATTGGTCAACCACCTATTCCAAATCGCCAATTCCCGCAAATTGGCCCCCAAAAAATTCATCAAGGACATGCAGCGGGCCGGCCGCATCCACAACATCCGCCAATCCATCATGATCGGAAAGGCCATTGACTTCCTAGTGGAGCACGCCAATGTTCAGGAAGACACCGAAGCCCCCCTCAATGATTGAATTCACCTCGCCTTCCATGAGCAAATCCGCACCGCACAACAACTATTACGTCCCCATCGTCATCGAGCAGGATGGCCGCGGCGAGCGCTCGTTCGACATCTACTCGCGCCTGCTGAAGGACCGGATCATCTTCATCGGCACCGGCATTGATGATTTCGTCGCCAACTCCGTCATCGCCCAACTCCTGTTCCTGCAAATGCAGGACCCCAAGAAGGATATCCATATCTATATCAATTCCCCCGGCGGCTCGGTCACCGCAGGCCTCGCCATCTATGACACGATGCAGTTCCTCACCTGCGATGTGAACACCTACTGCATCGGCATCGCCGCCTCCATGGGCTCCATCCTGCTCACCGCCGGCACCAAGGGCAAACGCTACTGCCTCCCCAACTCCCACGTCATGATCCATCAGGTGTCCGGCGGCGCCAGCGGCACAGCCTCCGATGTCGAACGCACCATCGGCTTCATGTTCAACCTCAAGAAGCGCCTCAACGGCATCCTCGCCAAACACACCGAAAAGTCCGTCGAACAAGTCGAGCGCGACTCGGATCGCGACAACTACATGTCCGCTGAGGAATCCGTAGCCTACGGCTTGGTCGACAAGGTCCTTGAGAGCCGCAAACAACTCCCCGACGCAGCTGCTGCTGCAGCTAAATCCTAAATCTTAAATTCTAAATTCTAAATTCTAAACGAAGAAATACACTCTTCTTCACACCTTCTCATCTTCGTTTAGAATTTCATACTTATAATTTAGTGCTTTAACTTCACTATGGCCCGCTCCTCCAATCTGACAATGTGCTCGTTCTGTGGCAAGGGCCATTCCGAGGTTAAGAAACTCATCGCCGGCCCGGGGGTGTACATCTGCAACGAGTGCATTGACGTATGCGCCAGCATCCTCGAAAAGGAACTCGGCGGAGGCCCGCAAAAGGGCCGCACCGCAGCGGAGAAATCCGGTTTCAAGGTTCCGACGCCGGCGGCCATCCGCGATCGCCTCAACGAGTTTGTCATCGGCCAGGAAAACGCCAAGAAAGTCCTCTCGGTGGCGGTTTACAACCACTATCAACGGTTGCGCCAAGACCACGCCAAGCTCGGCGACGAGTTCAAGGACGTGGAGATCGAAAAATCCAACATCCTGCTGCTCGGGCCCACCGGATCCGGCAAGACCCTCCTCGCCCGCACCCTTGCCCGCACCTTGGATGTGCCGTTTTGCATCGTTGACGCCACCACTCTAACCGAGGCCGGCTACGTAGGCGAGGACGTCGAGAACATCATCCTGCGCCTGCTGCAGGCGGCCGACTTCGATGTCGCCCGTGCCGAACGCGGCATCATCTACGTCGACGAGATCGACAAAATCGGCCGCAAGACCGAAAACGTTTCGATCACCCGCGATGTATCGGGCGAAGGCGTGCAACAGGCGTTGCTCAAAATCCTCGAGGGGACCATCTGCAATGTCCCGCCCCAAGGCGGCCGCAAACACCCGCAACAGGAATACATCCAGGTCAACACCGAGAAAATCCTCTTCATCTGCGGCGGGGCGTTCATCGGCCTCGAAGACCTCGTCAAACGGCGCTTGGGACGCAACACACTGGGCTTCCACTCCGATGTGAATACCCAGCAACTGGACGACCCGACCATCAACGTGCTCGAACGCGTGCAACCGGAAGATCTGCTGCATTTCGGTCTGATCCCGGAGTTCATCGGCCGCCTGCCGGTCATCTCCGCGCTGCGCAAACTCACCGAGGACGAACTCATCAACATTCTCACCGAGCCCAAGAACTCGCTCATCAAGCAGTACTCGAAGCAACTCGCGATGAACGACGTCAAACTCCGCGTCACCCGTGACGCGTTGCGCGCCTTGGCCGAGGAGGCCGTGCGGCGCGGCACCGGCGCCCGCGCCCTGCGCTCGATCTTCGAGCGACTGATGCTCGACGTGATGTTCGATGTCCCCTCGCGTGGCGACATCGAGGCGGTCACCATCAACCGCCCCGTCGTCAATGGTACCCGCCCGCCGCTCATTCGCCGCCGCCGCGAAAACCAGGACGCCGCCTAAGCACGAGCATGGGCAGCGCTTGGCGCAGGGTCACGCTCCTCGAAGAGGGTTGCGGCATCCTGCCGCAATCCAAGGTGCGGGTGCCGTCCCTGCGAAAGCCGCACGGTGCAGGGTTGCACATTTGGCGGCTGGGCTTTGACTTTTCGTGAGCCCTTCGCTGCGCGTTGGATCACGACGTTCGGCAGGATGCCAAACGCAGCCGCCAAGATGGCGGCGCTCCCCGTCCACCGGCACGCCCGGCCGAGGCAGTATCTCTGTGCCCCCCCGCGCAACGCGGGCTTGCCGAACGCCATCCGCTTGCTTAAGCTCCTGCCGTGAGTGGTGCTTTAGAAACCCAAATTCTCAAAGGCGTTTCGCGCTCGTTTTTCCTCAGTTTGCGCCTGTTACCCGCACCCATGCGTGGCGCTGCGAGCTTGGGCTATCTGCTCGCCCGCAGCGCCGACACCCTCGCTGATGCGGCCGGGGTGCCGGTGCCCATGCGACAGGATGCCTTGGCGGCCTTCACCCACGCTGTGGCCACTCTGGCCCCCCCCCCGCGCTGGCCGCATGCACTGCCGGCCGCACTGCCCGACCCGCGCGAGCGAGTGCTGCTAAGCAATATGCCGGCGCTGCTCACCTGGCTGCGCGCCCTGCCCGCGGCAGAAGCGGCGTTGGTGCGCGAAGTGGTGGCCATTATCAGCAGCGGCCAGCAACTCGATTTGCAGCGCTTCGCCAGCGCCAGCCGCGATCAACCCGTCGCCCTGCCCGATGACGCCGCGCTGGAAGACTATACTTGGCGCGTCGCCGGCAGCGTCGGAGAATTCTGGACCCGGCTCGGCTTTCTCACTCTTGGCCAGCGTTTCTCCACCATGGAGCCGACGGTCTTGCTGGAAAAAGGGCGGGCCTATGGCCAGGGCCTGCAACTCGTCAACATTCTGCGCGACCTGCCGGCCGACTTGGAGACCGGGCGCTGTTACCTGCCGGTGGCAGATCCGGCGGAGCGCGCGGCCTTGCTCGCGTGCCACGCGCAGTGGCTTGAGCGCGCGGCAGCGTGGGTGGCGCAAGGCCGCAGCTATGCCCTGAGTTTGCCGATCCGCCGCCTGCGGGCCGCCACCCAGCTGCCCGCCCTGCTTGCCGCCGAGACTCTCGGACTGCTGCGCGGCACCCCTTGGGAATCCCTGCAAGCCCGCGTCAAGGTGCCGCGTCACCGGGTCTATGCGCTGCTGCTCCGCGCCCTGGTTTGACCGCCACGGCTGTTAACCTTCTGAATAACTCTGTTTTTCGCAGTCCAGCGCAGCGCGGGTTCTGGTGCTAGAGCCCCAGTTCCTGCTCCATCACGCGGATGAAATCGGCCTCGCCGGAGGGCAAACCATGGAGGATGCGGGTGCCACGAACGAGCACCTTCGGCAGTTTTTTGCTGGTGGCGGAAAAGGCTCTGGCATCGCTAACGTTGGCTTGAATGAGTTCGTCAATCCAGGGGTCGCGCAGCGCGGCGAACATTTCCCCCGGTGCTATCGTATCCAACACCTTGGCCGTGGCCTCATCGACCGTGGCACCGCCGAGCAGAAAGCGGTGGAATCCGGCAAACGCGGCCGGCCGCGTGCGCCACAGCACGAGCGAAAGACGGGTCAGTTTGCAACTGCCGACAAATTCGGCATCCGTGGCACCCAGCGAGGAATTGCACGAGCGCTCCATGGGCACCGGCAGGATGACCACGCACAGATCGGCCGGATGCCTGGCCAGCAGCGCGTCGATAAACCCGCGCATGACCTGGCAGGACGGGCACTGGTAGTCGAAATATTCCACCATCACGCAGCGGGCGTCGGGCGGCCCGAGGTGCGGCAACGCGTTCACGTCAAAGACCCTGCGGCCGTCGGCAAACGCCACCTTGCGGCCATCGCCGCGTGCATAGATCCCCGAAACCTGCGACGGCGACAGCGCCCGCAATTCATCGATCCGATACCACGGGATTCGCCGCTTGGCACGCTGTGCGAAGCCGAGTCCCAACGCCACCACCACCACCATCGTGCCCGTGGTCATCCATAGCGACACGGTGTGATCAATCCGAACCTCCCGCCACAAGCCAAGCACGACCACGCAGACCCCGATTGAATGGGCGGCCATGCACCACGGGCAAAAGCGCCCGACCAGCACCGCCTGCACAAAGCCAAACCAGATTGCCGCACCCAGGACGATTCCAAGCACTCGTCTCAACTGCGGGCGCTCCGGGACCAGCAAGGAAACGATCAAACCCAGATAGACCAGCGCGCCGAACACGGTGACGGGAATGCCAAACACTTCGGACCACTGCGAACTGAGCATCTCGTCGCAAGCGCTCGCCCCGCCGCAGCCAGCGATTTGTCCGCCGCGCAGGTGCCGCCACAACAACAGCAGATTGATCGCCAAACCACCCGCCGCGAGGGAAAGTAGCAAGAGGTTCAAGGCTCTGCCGCCCGGCAAGTATTCGGCAAACGCCCGATCATCGTCGTCATCTCGGTCGCGTCTCATGGCGTGGCAAGTTCAGCTTTGAGCCGCATGAAGCGCTGCGGCGCGGCGCCACCCAGCGGCGTAAGATCGCGCACGACCAGCGCCGCCGGGCTATCCGTCACCACCACGGTGGCGGCCGGTCCGGAGCTCCAGTTGGCGAGATTGGAGGTCACCTGGACCGTCAACGTTGCCGGGTGATCGACGCGGCGCGGGACGGTCATTTGCAAAAACCGCTGTCCCGCCACCATGACCACAGCCACCGGCGTGGCAGGCGGCGCTCCTGCCTGCGTGGGCGGCGTGCCAAATACAAATTCCAATAAATTCGAGGTGCCGTCATGGTCAGGGTCGTCAGACGGTCCGTTGAGCGCCACCCCGGCCAATTCGGAGGCCTGCCATTGCAGCCAAGTGGTCGCTGGCGAAGCGGCATCGGTCACGGCGGCGGATTGCATGAGGACCGGGCTGCCGGACGCATTGATGGTGCCGAGCACGGCAGTGGCGCTGGCGGCGAGCCAGGTCAGCGGAAATGGCGGGGGCCCCGACGGTGAGGCGGCGGGCCACGTCCAATCACTCTTGCGGAAAAGCAGCCATTCGGAGGAATTCACCCCGCCTTGGAAACCCCAGACGTAGGCAGCCGTGCCCTGGGAGAACGGCGCGAGGTTATCGATCACATTCCACTGCGCCGCGAATTGCTGATTGGGCCCGGCATCGTATGCCACCCGCTGCGCGGCGACCCAGTTGGCCGCCCACAGTGCCCGATTGGCAGGGCTTGGCACAAAGCCGTTCTTGAAAACCCCCAATTCAAAACTGAAACCACTCGTCATCGTCCCACCGGCACTCGTCCGGTTGGTGGCCCCCCGAGTGCTGTTCCACTGGATGGATTGCGCCACGGCGTCAGCACCAGCCAGCGCGGCGATGCAACCCAATAACCCACATATCCGCGAACGCATGCGGCAATCTAGCTCCACGAGCGGCGGCGGTCAAGCAGGCCCATCAATCCGAGCACCATCACCATCACCGCCGAGCACGGTTCCGGCACGAAAGTGGACGTTTCCATGTAGCTGATGTATCCGCCGCTGGGCGGGGTGTCGCCGGCTCCCACCGTGGGTGCCTCGAGCGATCCTTTTTGATAGCCGATGACCGGCACGTCGCTCCCCTGCAAATCAGTCACCGACCAGTCAATCGGCAGATTCTTGCCGCAGCAATCGGCCACACTGGCAGGAAACTGCCAATTGGTGGTTCCCGGGGTCGTGCCGGCGGCGCGCAGCAACAAATTCTCGCCGCCGCGGGTGGCATCGCCGGGTTTGTAGATCCACAGATAGGCATCGAGGCCGGTGAAGTTCACGCCCTGGGCGGCACCGGCATAGCTGCTGGTGCCGTTGTTATTGAGCACCACGGTGGAGGAAAACGTGCTCCAGGTCTGGCCGTTATCCACAATGGAATTGAAATCGGCCTTGTCGAACACCTTCCAATGGCTCGCCCAATCATCGAGCGAGGTCAACTGCGGCACATATGGCACAGTCCCGCTTTGGGTGGTGGTGGTGAACACGCCGAGCTGAAACACGTAGGAACTGTCCAGCGGCACGCCCTTGCTATCCAAAAGGGTACTGAAGGCCTCACTGCCCCAGTTGATGGTCACAGCGGCGTGGCTCAGCGGGCTCAGGGTCGTGAGCAGCATGAGGGTTAGG